>JBKBSR010000048.1:0-13059 GCA_046291055.1 Roseococcus sp. | reverse complement strand
GGTGATCTGGGCAATGTAGTCGTAGGTGACGGTGTAGCTGGAGCCCGGGGCGGGCTCGGTGCTGGCCGGCGACCAGTTGAGCGCGTTGCCCGCCACCGTGTAGTCGCTTCCAGCCTGATAGACGGTTGCGCCCTGCTTGACCTCCAGCACCTGCACCACCGCCGCATCGGGCAGGGTGTCGGTGGCCCCCGAGAAGACGCCGTGGGCCACCGTGACGGTCTTCCTCTTGGTGCCCTGCACCCGCACCACGCGCGCAATGGGCGCATAGCCCGTGGTCACGCGCATCTTGCCCTGCGCGTTGGGCGTGAAGACGCGCGGCTCGGCCAAGACGGTGGCCAGATCGGGATCGAAATCCAGGACGAGCCGCTCATCGTGCGCGCGCTCGACCTTGTAGCCCAGGACATTGGCGGTGCCGGCCTTGACCTGAAAGACGAGCTTGCCATCCGAGCGGCGCTCAAGGAAGCGGGTCTCGAATCCATCGACGATGTAGTGCCCGTTGGCCTCGAAGTCGTAGCGGGCCACGACTTGCGTCACGCCATCGAAGGCCGGCGGGCGTTCCTTGTTCTGCAGCACGCCCTCGATCACCGTGGCGATGGGGTAGAACTCGCCTGTTTGCCCATCAGATGCAGCATCCCCAACCCAGCCCCAGACGACGGTTTCTTCCAGGCGGCCTGCGCCGGGCTCCTGATAGTTGCGCGTGCCCACCGCCGGGTCGCGCAAGGACGGGTCGTCAAGCTCGGTGATGGTGCGGCGGCGCAGCCGCGCGCCAATCGTCACGCGCCCCGTGGTGGGCAGCGCAAAGGTCGCAGCCGGCACCTCATGCACTGAGCCGGCGAGATAGAGGCGCGCGGCGGCGCAGGTGGTCTGGCCCGTCTGCGGGTCGATCAAGATCGCGCCGCCTTCGATGAGGTCGCCGTCCTTGAGCACGGCGTCAGCGATCGACTTGACGCGGTGCTTCAAGATGGCTTGCAGCTCGTTCAATTCGGCCGACTGCAGCCCGTCGCCCGCGCGAAACAGAAGCTCCGTGTAGCGCTTGGCGGGATCGAAGCGGTTGTAGTAGCGCTCAAGCATCTTGCCTGCTCCTTCAGAAGGTCAGCACGAACTCGAAGGTCTCGCGGGTGGAGGCCTGCCGCACGATGGGCGGCGCGTGCTCGAGCAAGAGCAGCGTGCCGGGCGATGCGATCTCGGCGGGGGTGAAGAGCCGCTGTCCCGGCGGCAGGCCCGCCTGAACCTGCGTGCCGACGAAGACGGCCTGCTCGCGGATGGTGCTGCCGGCCGCATCGCCAAAGTCGAACTTGGTGCGCAGAAAGAGATGCTGCGTGGGGGCTTGGCTCACCCGATAGCGCCCGGTGGCCAGCGCAATCTCCCCATTGGGGTCAGGCTCGACGAAATAGACCTCATCGACCGTGCGGCGGCAGACCTCATCGAGAAGCGCCGTGGCCGCGACGTTCTCGGTCGGGCGGCCATAGGCGATCTCCAGCCGCACGCTGGCCCCAGGCGCGATCTGGCCTGTGTCCAGCCGGGTGATGAGCCCCTGCTGGGCATCGGCCGCGTAGTCTTGGTCGGCGGCGTAGGTGGTTTGCCCGTTGGCAGACTTGACCGCGATCTGGGCAATGGGCGCATGCGGCAGCGCGATGCGCCCCTGCGCATCGAACGCCGCCGTGATCTGGGCGGTGGAGTCCCACCAGGGCTGCCCGCGCCCCAGGGCCAGGTGCAGGACTTCGTTCTTGACAGAGGCCGCCAGCGCCGCGCGGCCGGAGTGGGTGAGAATGGCCATCGGTTACTCCGTGGTGGTGGTGTGTTGCGACTGCAGGCATTCCCTTGCCTGCCTCCAGGATTTGGCCTGCCAGCGGCCCGCCCAGCGCTGGCCGCGCCAGTGGGCCGATCGCGCGTGGCAGCCGGCTCTGGCCTCGCTCATCGCAGGCAGGCTGATCGAGGCGCTGCGCGGGCGGATGACTTCCACGCCAGAGGCCGCCTCGCCCAGCGTCCCAAGCGGATGGGCCAGGCCATGCCAGCGGCCCGCGCCCAAGGCCCAGCCGCCCGGCCACATCCAGCCCGCGCCGGCGGCGCGATGGGCCTGGCGCGAAAGCTGCCAGCCGCTGGGCAATTCATCCGAGAGCGCCATGTCCGACAGGCGCAGATGCCGGTCGGCGCGCGCGGCCTGCGAGACGAGCCGCTTCTCAGAGCGGCCCAGGATGACCTGCGGCATCGCCAGCGCCGCCTGAACGCTGCGCTCCAGCCGCTCGGTGATCTCGACCCAACGCCCCGCGCCGATGCCCTCGGAGATCGCATCGCCTAAGCGCATCGGCGCATCGGCCGCTTGCCAGGCCCGCGCTGGCAGGCAGGCGTTGGTCTCGCCCAGCGGCCACTGCTCGGAGAGCGCGACCTGCGCTTTGCAATACGTGCGCTCGGGCCGCTGCTGCGCCCGCCCCAGGAGGCCAAGCGCTTGCGCGCGCTCATGCGCGTGCGCATGCTCGATCCTCGGGTTGGGCGCAGGCCGGCAGCCCAAGGCCATCTCATCCAAAAGGCAGCGGTCCGCATAGCGCGCAAAGCGCCCATGCGC
This sequence comes from Roseococcus sp., assembly GCA_046291055.1. Taxonomy (GTDB): domain Bacteria; phylum Pseudomonadota; class Alphaproteobacteria; order Acetobacterales; family Acetobacteraceae; genus Roseococcus. The sequence goes on along the minus strand of JBKBSR010000048.1, from coordinate 10,496 downwards.
GGCATCGCGCAAGAGGCCGCTGGCGGCCAGCGCCCAGAGGGTCTGCCCCGCGTCGTGACGGCGGCCGAAAGACACGCGCGTAGCGCCATCGCGCCAGAAGGTGCCGCTGTAGTCCGACAAGAGCGCCTCGTCCAGGGCGCTTTGGCCCAGGATCAGGCGTCGCCGGTCGTGGCCGTGGTAGAGGCGCGCAAGACGCGAGCGGGCCGGCGCGGAGAGCCTGGCCACCGCGATGAAGCGGCCGATCTCCTCCCACTCTAGCCACCTGCCCGGGTCGATCTGGAACTCGGCCCAGTGCGCGCCGCCTGGGGCTTCCTGCTCGACGAAGACGGCCTCTGCGCCGATCCAGGACAGCGCCACCGCCAGCGAGCGCGGCGTGCCTCTTAAGCGCTGCCACAGCACCCCTTCGCGGATCGCAAGCCTGGGCTCGGGCAGGTAGGGCAAGAGCTCCTCCAGCGCATACTCCCACACCAAAGAGGGCAGCGCCGAATCGGGCGGCTCGGCCTTGAAGCGGCGGATCGCCTCAGCGCCAGCCTCCAGATGCGCGATGTCGATCGCCTCTGAGAGCGTGATCTCCAGCGCCGTGGCGTTGGCAGGCAGCAGGTGATTACCCATCGACCCCTCCATCGATGAGCTCGACTTCTTCGAGCCGCACGGCCTCGTGCGCCGCGCAGCGCGCGTCCTCGGCAGGAGCGATGAGCTCGACGCGGTGGATGCCGGGCTGGTGCAGCTGCGCCATCAGCCACGAGCGCGTCGCGTCCCACCCTAAGCGCGCGCGCTGGCGGATGGTTGCCCGCAGCTGCTCTGCGATGGCCCCGATGGCCTGCGGCAGCGTGCCCGGCAGCCGCCACAGCGTGGCGCGCACCGTCACGCGCTTGATCTGCGCATCGACCACCTCCACCGTGTCTGTGAGCACCCGCACGTCCTCGCGCGCCAGCTGCGCGCTGACGGCCTCCAGGACAGCCTGCGCATCCGCGCCCTCACGGACCAGCACCGCAACGCGCACCAGCCCCGGCATCGGCGAGACCACCCCCACGTCCTGCACGCCGGGGCTGGCTGAGAGCGCCCAGTAGCGGTAGTGCGCAGCTCCCCCGGCGTTGGCAAAGCCCTGGATGCGGGCTCTGCAGCGCTGGCGCAGCGCCTCATCCTGCTCCTCAGGCAATCGCTCCACGCCGTAGAAGGCCGCCAGGTGATCGAGGTCGGCCCCAGCGGCAAAGGCCAAGAGCTGGCTTTTGGCCGCCTCGTTGATGCGCTGGCGCAGGATCATCTCGCGGTAAGCGGCCACCTCCAGCAGCTTGATGGCCGGGTCGGACTCCACCAGCGCCGAGTACTCGGGGTAGCGCTGGCGAAACGCCGCCACCAGCGCAGCCAGGATCGGCTCGTAGCCAAGCGGCTCGATGACGGCCGGCTCAGGCAAATCCTGCAGGCTCACAGCGTGACCTCCAGTTTGACCTGCGCGCCCTCGGGCCGGTAGAGCCCTTCGAGCAAAAGCGCGATGCGCCCTGCGCTGGCCGAGATCACGCGCACGCGCTCAAGCTTGAGCCTTGGCTCCCAGGCATCCAGGGCTTCGGCTGCCGCCGCGTAGAGGTCTGCGGCCAGCGCCGGCGTGATTGGGCGGTCCACGAGCTCGGGCACGCGGCTGCCGTAGCCGCGGCGCATCACGCGCTCTCCGATGCGGGTGGTCAGGATGTCGCGGATCGACTGCTTCAAGTGCTCAAGCCCGGCCAGGCTCTGGCCGGTGGCTGAGTTCATGCCTTGCATGAGGATCACCCCGCAAAGACATCGGGCGAGCCCGCGGCCACCGTCGAGCCGCAGGCCACTGGGTCGCCCACGCGCCCGATGGGCTGGCCTTCTGCGAAGACCGTCGAGCTGCCTTGGGCCAGCACGCTTGCATGGCAGGACGGCCCGCAGCAGTGGACAGCCCAGGCATCGCCTGCCCGGTGCGCCGCGCGGCCATTGACAAAGACGCTTGAGGCCCCAGACACGCTGGGCCGCGGCGGAAAGCACCCGTGCCCGCTGCATCGATCGCCAAGACGCGTGATGGCTGGCATGGCGTCCTTCTCAGTTCAGATCGATGCGCGGCGAGCTCAGCCGCGCGCCCTCATCCGTGAGCTCAAGCCGCGTGCGGCCGATCTCAAGCACAATCTGGCCGCCTGGCGGCACCGACAAGCGCCAGCGGTGCTGCGCGCGGTCGTATTCCATGACCGCGCCGTCTTGCCACAGGGCGCGCGTGATGTCGGCGCTGGCCGCCGGCGGCGGATAGGCCTGCCGGTAGATCGAGCCCACCACCACGCCCTGCTCCAGGTCGCCCCCAGGCGCGATCACGAGCACCTGCTCGCCGGGCTCCGGCGCATGCCAGGCGCGATCCGGCCCGGCCTTGGGCGCAAGCCAGGGCAGCCAGCCGGTGGTCATGGGGCCGGCCTTGACCTTGACGCGCGCGCGCGGGGCATCCAGCGCCACGACCTGCCCCAGCACGGCCAGGTTCTCCAGGCCGCGCTCGGCCTCGGCCATGTCCTGGTAGAGGTTGCGGTCCTTAAGCATCGATGGGCTGGTAGCGGTCTTCAAACGCGCGCCCGATCTCGGGCGCGATCGAATAGAGCACAAGGCTTGGGCGGCTGCCAGGCGAGGGCGGCTGCCAGAGCGTCCAGTAGGCGACCTCCACCACAATCCGGCAGGCCAGCAGCGGCGTCTCTCCCTCGCCGTCCTGCTCGATCTCGGCGCGCAGGATGCGCAGGCCTTCTGCGCGATGCGACAGCGTCTCATCGGCCTCCAGCGCCGCCTCGATCTGCGCGCACAGGGCGTCGGCCTCCTCGTGCGCTGCTTCGCCGGCGGCGACGATCTCGATGGCCAGCGTCAGGATGCGCCGCCTTGCGCCCGGGTCGGCCTGATAGGCGTCATCGAGCCGCTCCTCGCGCGCGTAGATCAGAATCGCCGGCAGCCGGCCTCGGGCCAGCGGCACGGCCCGGTGCACGTGGATGCGGTTGGCAAGCTCAGGCAGCGCTGCGGCGATCACATCACGCACGGCAGCGCGAATCTGCTGGCGCGGGTGCATCTAGCGCGCTCCCTTGCGCCAATCCCAAGGCGCAACCGGCCCGGGATCGGCCCACAGCCCCAGGCCCCGGCGACGCGCCGCCTCCTGCAGGCTGTAGAGCGACCGATTCGCGGCGTAGCGGCCAAAGACCCAGGCGTAGCCGTCGCAGACCATCGCCGCCGACACGTCCTGCCCATCGGCCTGCAAGGCGCAGATCGCGCGCCCGTAGCGATCCACGTCGGAACAATCAGCGATCACGCGACGGCCAAGGATCATCCCCGCCAGCGCGTCGCGCGCCTTGAGCCCATAGGGCTGGCCAAGCTCCGGCGCGTCAATCTGCGCCAGGCGCACTCTGAGCTCGCCTTGCGGCGCACGCAGCGTCACGGTGTCGCCATCGATGACGCGCATCACCTCGCCTGTGACCATCTCGGCCTGCGCGACGGCGCAGGCCAAGCCAAGCAGCAGCGCAAGCCAGCGCATCACGCCTCCTGCAAGATGAGCTTGACCATGCCCAAGCCATCGGGCCGGACATCGACGATGCGGTAGCGCCGCCCCGCCACCTCGGCCTCATCGCCCTCGGCGGGCTGCACGGGCAGGGAAGAGGCCAGCACCGACAGCACCGGCCGCGTGGTGGACACTGGCGCATCGCCCATGATCTCCACCAGCTCGTGCGCCGCCACGAAGATGGCGCGCAGATCGAAGGCTTGCCCATCGATGGTCAGGCGCGCCGGCTGGCCAAAGGCCGCCAGCGCCGCGCGCTGCGCATGAGCAGCCAGGCGAGCCATCAGTTGGACGAGAACAGACGCACCGTAAGCGCCGGGCGCTTCACAATCGGCAGCGGATTGCTCTCGGTCAGGATGTCGATGCCGCGGCCGTCGGCGCGAGGCACCTGCCGCGCGTAGAGCTCCTCGCCCAGCGTGTTGACCGTCTCAAGGAGATTTGCGGGCGCGAAGTAGGTCGCGAAGGTGTTGGAGGTGCCCAGCGGGAAGGCGATGCCTTCGCCCTGCGCGATGAAGCGGTCGGTCTGGCCATTGGCCAGCGTGGCCGCCCCGGCATACTCCTCGAAGACGATCGGACCGAAACGAAAGCCGCGGCGCACGTCGTCGCGCAGGGGGTTGGTGGCGGCGTAGAAGGCATAAGCCTCCTTGACCGACTTGTGCGCAATCAGCCGGTCGAAGAATTCGTGGGAGACCAGCGCATAGATGCCGCTCATCGTCTCGCCCGAGAGGTGCTCCTCGATGTGGCGCGCGACCTGGATGGCGGCCTTCATGACATCGCCGCTCGCGTCGCCGAGCTTGAAGTCCACCGAAGCCTTGTCGATGCCAAACTCGGCGTGCCAGTCGTACAGCGTGTTGCCCGCGCCGTCCTTCAAGACGCCGGAGAGGGCTTTGGCGCGCATGTACTCCAAGGTCTGCGCATGCTTGGCGCGCATGCGGGCAAGCTTGCGGGTCAAGACCTGCGCCACAGGGTCGGCCTCCTGCTTGCCAAAGGCGCGGATGCCCTGCACCTCCTCGGGCAAGAGCACATCGTCGTGCGGAATGTGCGGCACGACGAAAGAGCGCAGCTTGCGGCTGTCGCGCCCGGCCACGGTCGCAGGCGCCCCCGGCGTCACCGCCGGCAAAAGACGCAGCTCGCCCTCCACGGATTCGAGGATGACGTTGCGCTGCGCAATCGGCTCGGGCCGGAAGAGCCCCAGCTCGCCGATGCGGCCTTTGGGCGCGGGCAGGAGCTGGATCGCCTCGGTCATCTCGGCCAGGGTGAAGCCCTGGCCAACGAACGGGTTGACGACGACGGTCATGGGGAACCTCCTTGATCAAACGGTGGGCCGCGCCACGATGCCGTGGGCGGAAAGTTGCGCCAGCTTCTCGGCGCGCTCTGCCTCGGCATCCACCGACGCATCGAAGCTCAAGGCGGCGGCCGACACGATGGCCGGGCCGCGCGCGAGAATGAGCGCCGGGCGCGGCTGCGCAGAAGCCGCCACCTCCACGAGCAGCACCGCGCAGGCGATCTGCGCGCCATCCGAGCCCGTGGCGGTGGCAGGCTTGTACTGGCCGCTTGAGGCGATGCGGCCCAGCACCGTGCCCGCGGGCAGCGCATCGCCCGGCGCAAGCAGCACAGCCTCGCGGCAGTAGTCCTTGTCGTATTCGTGCTTCAAGAGGTCGCCAAGCGTGGGCGAAGCGGTCAGGGTCGGCATGGGTCAGGCTCCTTGGGCAAAGCGGCGCGCCGCTTCCACAAGCGAGGACTTGGGCGCGGCAGCCGCGGGTTGGACGGAGACGATGTCGTGGCTTGCGTCACGCCGGGCGGCTTCCGCCAGCGCGCGGCGAGCCAGCGCCTCAGGGCTCAAGCCCTCGCGCAGGGCGGCGGCGGCATCGATGGCCACGCCCAGCGCGCGCGCTTGCTCGGCGATTTCAAGAAGCGCGGCGGCGCGCTCGGCCATCTGCCGCTCAAGCTCGGCGGCATCGAGGGCTGCCCCAGCCGCAGCCGGGGCGGTCACGGGAGTTTGCATATGACCTCCTGGAAAGATTCGGCCTTTGGCCGGGGTTGACAAAACCTCAAGACGGCCTGAGAGCGCCGCGATGGCCTCGCGCAGGCCGCCGATCGCATCGGCCAGGCCCGCTTGGATGGCCGCCTGGCCGCGGTAGATGGCCGCTTGCTGCGCGCGCACGGCTTCAGGCCGCAGCCCGCGGCGCTTCGCGACCCAATCGACGAAGCGCTCGTAGAGCGCCTCCACATCGGCCTGGATCGCAGCGCGCGCCTCCTCCGACAATGGCCGGTGCGGGTTGCCGTCGAGCTTGCGCTCGCCGGCGTGGAGGAAGGTGTAGGCAATCCCCTCCTTGGCGTCCTTGGCCGACTGATCCGCATGCACGGCCACCACGCCGATGGAGCCCACTTCGGCGGTCTCGGTCACCCAGATCGCGTCGGCCGCCGCCGCCAGGGCGTAGGCTGCTGAGAGCGCCGCAGGCGTTGCCACCGCCCACAGGAACTTGCCGCTCTCAACAGAGAGCGCGCGCAGGCGCGCTGCCGTCTCAAAGACGCCGGCGGCTTCGCCCCCGGCGGAGTCGATCTCCAGCACCACCGCCCGCGCGCGCGGATCGGCAAAGAGCGCTTCGGCCTGCGTCTCGATCTCGAGGTAGCTCTGAAGCCCAGAGGCCGCGCCGAGATACGCCGATCGATGCACCAGCGTGCCCAGGATCGGCAGCACGGCAATGCCGTCCTCGGTGATGTGCGGCTCTGGCGCGGCAGCCGCCTCGGTTGCGGCCGGCAGGGGGCCAAGCCCCAGCAGGCGCGGGCCGATGGCCGCAAGGATCGTCTCGAGCTTGGGCCGCGCGATCAAAAGCGGCGCGCCGTACAGACGCGCCGCCAGGTGGGGTAGATCAGTCATGGGAATCCTCTTGCGGTTGCGCGGGCGGCGACACGCGCCCAAAGACAAGCCCCAGTTCCTCGGCCCTGCGCCGCTCCTGGGCGATCTCGGCATCAAGCGCCTCGGCGTCATAGCCGCGCTCGGCGATCGACTGCGTGCGGCTCTTCAAGCCCGCCTCGATCGCGGCGATCTCGGCCTGGATGTCTTTCAGCGGATCGACCCACTCCCAGCGCGGGGTGAGCCATTCCACCGCCTCATACTCGCGGCGGCGGGCGCGGAAATTCGGCAGCTCAAGCGCCCCCGAGAGGGCGGCTGCTGCGATCCAGCGCCGCCACACCGGGCGGCAGAGCTGATAGACCAACACCGAATACTGGAAGGCTTCGATGCGGCGGCGAAACTCGATGAGCGCGGCGCGGGTGTTGGAGTAGTTGGCTTTCACCATATCGCCGCTCAAGGCCGCGTAGGGCAGGCCTAAGGCAGCCGCGACCTGAAGCAGCGTGCGATACTGAAACGCCTCGTAGTTGCCTCCGACATCGGCCGGCTGGCTGAAGGTGATGTCTTCGCCTTCGCCCAGGATCTGCAGCTGCCCCGGCTCCAAGGGCATCAAGCCCTCGCCTTGCTCGTCGCGCTCCAGGCGGCTGTCGAAGTCGGCGGCTGGCCGGCGCACAAAGCCCGCAAACATCGCCGCCACCTTCTTGCGATCGAGCTCCGCATCGTCGTACTGGTCCAGAAGAAAGAGCTTGACCAGCGCCGGCGCAAAGCGCGACACGCCCCGCAGCTGCCCGGCATCGACCGGATCGACGACGTGGATGACGTCCTCAGCCGGCACGCGGGTGGTCTCGCCCGCCAGTCCCGGCTCGGTCACATCCCCCGGGTGGCGGCGCAGGAAGTGGTAAGCCACGCGCCGGCCGATGCGGTCGAACTCGATGCCCTGGCGCAGGATGTTGCCGTTGGGAAGCTGGCGATTGTCCATCGGCAGCATCTCGGCGGGCAGCAACTGCAGCTGCAGCGGCACCGCAAGGCCATCTTCGGGGTAGCGGCTGCGGATGCGGATGAAGACCTCGCCGGCGATGAAGAGCTCGCGCGCGGCGCGCCGCTGCAGCCCGTACAAGTCGGTGAGCCACTCGCTGTCGGCTTCATCGACCCAGCGCCGCCAGAGCTGATGCACTTGCGCTTTCAGCGCGGCGTCGGCGATCTGGCTTGAAGGCTTCAGCCCTGAGCCCACCGCGTTGCCGGCGAAGCACTCCACGGCGTTGGCCGCATACCCGTTGTTGCGGATCAGATACCGCGCGCGGGCCGTCATGTCAGCGCCTGCGGCCTGGATCAGCGTATTGACGTGCGCGCGGCTGGCGACAAAGCCTTTCAGGCGGCGGGCAGACAAGCCGCCCTCAAAGCCGCCGATCAGCATGCCAAGGCGGCGGCGAAATCCCGTCCAGTCCATCACAGCCCCTTCGAGCACCAGGCCAGCAGCCGGCGCGAGCGGGCGCGCCCCTCGGCGGCGGCGATGTCGCGGTTGAGGGCCTCAAGCGCCGCGCGCAGCTCGGCCTCGGACTTGTAGGTCACCCACTGCTCGCCGGCCTTGACGGTGAGCGCCCCGGAAAAACGCGCCGCCGCGAGCTCCTCGCGCAGGCGCTTGAGTTCAGAAAGTTCCATGTCCCCTCACAGATAGGTCGAGCGGATCACCCGCCGCCGAGCGGCCTGCGGCGCAGCCGCCGCTGGGCTGACGATGGGTTTGTCTTCCTTGGCCACGGGCTCGGCGGGAATGGCATCGGCCCGCTCGTTGAGCCGCAGGCCCATTGCGATCAAGGCATGCAGCGCGGCGTAGGCATACACGCGGCAGTCCAGCGCCTCGTTCCTGCGGCCGGCGTCCTTGACCCACTCGCGCTTCGGATAGCCCTTGACGTAGCGCGTGACGCAATGCTCGGCGGTGAGCTGCTCGAACCACGATAGATCGCGCGAGCGCGGGAAGTGCATCGCCCCCGGGCCGGGCGGCTCTTTGGGCAGGCGCGCGTAGATCGTCTCCTTGGCCGCATCGACCCCCACCGTGAAGAGATTGACGCGCCCCTTGTTGGCCTTGCCGGGGCGGCGCGGCCAGATGGGGCGGTTGCCGGCTGCGCCCTTGATGGCGAAGATGCGGCGGCGCTCCTTGCCGCGGCAGTAGTCGTAGGCGGCCAGCGTGTGGTGCCCCCCGGTGTCGATGCAGGCCGCCTCCACCAGCAGGCCCTGCGGCAGCGTGGCGTGCGGGTAGCGCCGGGCGAGATACTCATCCAGATCGTCCCAGACCTTCGGCGCGGACGGGTCGCCCCAGATCACCCGGTAGTCCAGGCTCCAGCTCTCCTCATCGCGGCCCCAGCCGACGAGCTCCACCTCCAGCCGGTCGGTCTGCACGTCCACCCCGGCGGTCAGGATCGCCACCTCTTGGGGGATCGGCTCGAGCCCGAAGTCTTCGCGCCGGCTCATGAGGCCCGCGGGGTCGAGGCTTTCGCCCAGCCGGTCTTCCCAGGTTTCGGCAAGCTTGGTGTTGACCCAGACCTTAAGCCGGGCCGGATCGTCCTTGGCCGCCACAAAGTCGCGCGCGATCTCGCCCCAAGCCAGCCACGGGCTGTAGAGGCTGGAGAGGTGAAAGCCCGCCGTCCTGCCATCGCCAGAAGCGGTCGCGCGCCAGCGGCCGGCCGCCAAAAGGGCGGGCTTTCTCCACTCGGAGTGCCGCGCCTCGCAATAAGGGCAGCGCCAGGCCGCTGCTTCCGGCTGGCCTTCGGGCCAGACGATGTCGCGCCAGGCGATCTGAGAAAACCGCCCGCAGCCATCGCAGGGCACCTCAAACACCCGCCGGTCGGACTCCAGATACGCCCGCTCGATCCTGGACAGCCCCTTGATGGTGGGCGTGGAGCACAGGTAGATCTTCCTGCGCCGGAAGGTCACCGTGCGCTGGATCGCAAGCTCCACCGGATCGCCCTCGCCTTCCACGTCGCCCGGGTAGGCGTCGACCTCATCGAGCATGAGATAGCGCACGGGCATGGAGCGCAGGCCCACGGCGGAGTTCGCGCCGGTCAGGATCAGCACGCCGCCTGGGAACTCTTTCATGAGCAGCGTGTTGCCCGAGTCGCGGCTCCTTGGATCGCGCACGCGCTCGGCAAGCTCAGGCGTGGCTTCGATGAGCGCATCGATCCGCTGGCGGCTCACCCGCTTGGTGGTCTCAAGCGACGGCTCCACCAGCAGCATCGGCCCGGGCGCATGGTGGATGGCAAAGCCCACCCAGTTGAGCCCGCACTCGGTCTTGCCCACCTGCGCGCCGGCCATCAGCACCACGCGCTCGATGGGGCTAGAGGGCGAGAGCGCCTCCATCACTTCGCGCAGGTAAGGGGTTCTGGCCGTCGACCAGCGCCCCGGCTCGGCGGAGGCCACCGAGGACAGGATGCGGTGGCGGTCGGCCCAGGAGGCCACCGACAGCGGCGGATCGGGCGCAAGCGCCCGCTTCCACGCCGCGCGCGCAAGGCTTGATCCGTCCAAAGGCAATTCCTAACGCAACCGGCCAGATTCGCTCGAAAAATTCAACGCCAAAGCGCTTGGCTTCTCCCGATCGTTATGCCGTCATGCGATCCACACGATTGATCAACCACCACGCAAGGAGAAGCCAAATGGACGCCAAACACGCCGCAAACATCGAAGAAGAACTCGGCAACAAGCTCGCCGAGGCCGCGCTGACCATCCTGGTCAGAACCTGCCGCCAGGAAATCCGCGCCTGCGATGACGCCCAGCTCGAAGCGATCTGCCAGGCAATGCGCGCCGCCGCAAGAGCAGAGCTGGAAAGGTTCTTTGATGACGCAAGAGCCGCGCCCTGGATCGCCACCGCCGCGTTTCAGTCCGCCGCGCTGGGCATCGCCAATGCCGGCATCGCGGTGTTGCGCAAGGCCTGACGAGAAACGCGAAGCCAAGCAAAAAGCGCTTGGCTTCTCACGCGAACAGCGCGTTCATCACCTCACCCAATCACCACGCACCAAGGAGCAGACCATGACCCTGCGCATCCGCCAACCCCAGGTCACCGACACCAACGGCAACGCCCTCGGCCCCCGCCTGATCCGCGTCGAGTTCAACGATCAAGGCCCA
>JBKBSR010000047.1:0-13087 GCA_046291055.1 Roseococcus sp. | reverse complement strand
GTGGACCAGATCATCCAGCTCGCCATGCGCTGGGTGTTCGGTCTCTGAGAATCGAGCGAGGTCCGGGCCGATGGCCGAGAAGCGTTGGTATGTGGTGCACGTCTATTCGGGCTTCGAGAAGAAGATCGCCGAACAGATCCGGCAGCAGGCGGCGAAAGCCGGCCTGGCGGACCGGATCGAGGACATCCTCGTGCCCACCGAGCAGGTGACCGAGGTGCGCCGCGGCCAGAAGGTGGACACGGAGCGCAAGTTCTTCCCCGGCTATGTGCTGGTGAAGATGGAGATGACCGACGAGACCTGGCACCTGGTGCGCGATACCCCCAAGGTCACCGGCTTTCTCGGCGCGCGCAACAAGCCCCAGCCCATCACCGAGGCGGAGGCGATGCGCATCGTCAACGCGGTGCAGGAAGGGGTGGACAAGCCCCGCCGCCCGGCCGTGGTGTTCGAGGTCGGCGAGCAGGTGCGCGTCTCCGATGGGCCCTTCACCAGCTTCAACGGCACGGTCGAGGAGGTGGACGAGGAGAAGGGCCGCCTGAAGGTCAGCGTCTCCATCTTCGGCCGCTCCACCCCGGTCGAGCTCGAATACGGCCAGGTCGAGAAGCTCTGAGCCGGGAGCCTCCCCGGGCCGCGCTCCGGGGTGCTAGGCTTTTCTTATGCGCCGGTTTCTGCCGATGGCGGTGCTGGCGGCCGGGCTCGGCGGCTGCGCGAGCGTGTCGCCGGGCTACTACGGCCAGCCAGCCCTGTTCGCCACCCCCACCGAGGCCTGGGCCCCACCCGTGCTGGTGCCGGGCTGGGCCTATCCGGGCAGCATCGTGATCCTTGGGCCGAGCTACGGGTTCACCTATGTCTGGGGCGCGCCGTGGTGGGGCTGGCGCATCCCCGCCTGGTGGGGGCCAGCCCCCCATGTCGCCTGGACGCGCTGGCCGGCGGCCCCGGCCTGGGCGCCGCGGCCCGCCCACCCTCCGCGCCCCCCTCTCGGTCCGCGCCCGGGCTGGCGGGGCCGGCGCTGGTGATCACGCCCTGCGCCGCGCCTGGCTCCAGCCGATGAAGAGGCCGGAGGCGACGATGATGGCGGCGCCGATCCAGGTCACGCTGTCGGGGAACTCGCCGAACAGCGCATAGCCCACCGCGACCGAGCCCAGGAGCTGGAAATACTGGAAGGGCGAGACGAGGTTGGCCGGCGCATAGCCGAAGGCCCGCGCCACGCAGTAATGCCCCGTCGCCCCCAGCACGCCCACCCCGAGGAACAGGCCGAGATCGCGCAGCGAGGCTGGCGTCTCCCACACGAAGGGCAGCACCAGGAACATGCCGAAGCCGCCCACGAAGGCGGACCAGAGCGCCGAGGTCTCGGGCGGGTCGGTGGCCGCGATGCGGCGCGTCAGGATCTGATACACGCCATAAGCGGTCGCGCTCGCCAGGATGAACAGCGAGGCCCAGTGAAACAGCGCCGTGCCCGGGCGGATCACCACCAGCACGCCGAGAAAGCCGACCAGCAGCGCCACCACGCGCCCCCGGGTGGTGCGCTCGCCGAGCATGGGCCAGGCGAGGGCCGCGACGATCAGCGGCGCGGCCAGCGAGATGGCGGCGGCCTTGGCCAGCGGGATGAAGTTGATGGCGAAGAAGAAGCAGAGGTTGGAGGTGAACAGCATGGAGGAGCGCGCAAGCTGCAGCCCCGGCCGGCGCGACCGCCACAGCGCGAGCCCCATGCGCGGCATGAAGAGTGCGGAGAGGAAGAGGATGTGGCCGAAGGCCCGCGCCCAGGAGACCTGGAAGGAGGAGTAGTCCGTCCCCAGCAGCTTGGCGAAGCCGCCCATGACGGGAAACAGCAGCCCAGCGGTGAGCATGAACAGGATGCCGAGGAGGAGGCGTTGCGGGGCCGGGGCGCTCACCGGGCCGATGATGGGCCCGCCGCCAGCCATGCGTCCAGCGGGGGGCGCGATGCGCCGCGACAGGAGGGGATGGACAGGCCGCCGCCCCGGGGCTAGAGGCCGCGCTTCAGCCGCAGGGACGCCACCCCCGTGGCGGAGAAACGCGGGAGGGCGCCCTGCGCGCCCGCCGGCACCGCGGGTCTCTCAACCGATTGAGAGGACTTTTCGTTTCATGGCGAAGAAGATCGCAGGCTACATCAAGCTGCAGATCCCGGCGGGCAAGGCCAACCCCTCGCCGCCGGTCGGCCCGGCGCTGGGTCAGCGTGGCCTGAACATCATGCAGTTCGTGAAGGAGTTCAACGCGGCCACGCAGCAGATGGAACCGGGCACGCCCACGCCCGTCGTCATCACCGCCTACACGGACCGCACCTTCTCCTTCGTCACCAAGACGCCACCCAACACCTATTTCCTGCTCAAGGCGGCGAAGATCGAGAAGGGCAGCACCACGCCGGGCAAGGGCGCGACCGTGGGCCGCGTCACCACCTCCCAGCTCGCCGAGATCGCCAAGGTGAAGATGAAGGACATGAACTGCGACACGGTGGAGGCCGCGGTGCGCATGCTGGCCGGCTCCGCCCGGTCCATGGGCATGACGGTTGTGGAGGGCTGACGCCATGGCGAAGCTGACGAAGCGCCGCAAGGCCCTGGCCGCGGCCGTGGACAGCGGGAAGCTCTACCCGCTGGAGGAGGCGATCGCGCTGGTGAAGGCCAACGCGACGGCCAAGTTCGACGAGACCATCGAGATCTCGATGAACCTCGGCATCGATCCGCGCCACGCCGACCAGATGGTGCGCGGCATGGTCGGCCTGCCCAACGGCACGGGCAAGACGGTGCGCGTGGGCGTCTTCGCCCGCGGCCCCAAGGCCGAGGAGGCCAAGGCCGCCGGCGCCGATGTGGTGGGCGCCGATGACCTCGCCGCGCTGGTCCAGGAAGGCAAGATCGAGTTCGACCGCTGCATCGCCACGCCCGACATGATGGCGCTGGTGGGCCGTCTCGGTAAGGTGCTCGGTCCGCGCGGGCTGATGCCGAACCCGAAGCTCGGGACCGTCACCATGGACGTGAAGGGCGCGGTGCAGGCGGCCAAGGGCGGCCAGGTGGAGTTCCGCGCCGAGAAGGCGGGCATCGTCCACGCCGGCATCGGCAAGGCGAGCTTCGATGCCGAGAAGCTGCTGGGCAACGCCCGCGCCTTCGTCGAGGCCATCCAGCGCGCCCGCCCGGCCGGCGCCAAGGGCACCTACGTGAAGAAAGTGGCGCTGAGCTCCACCATGGGTCCCGGCGTGAAGGTGGACGTGGCGAGCCTCGGCAACGCCTGACGAGTTTGTCGCCTCGGCGCGGGCCGAGGCGCACCCATCCCCCGCCTCAGGGCGGGGGTAGGCGCGGGCCGCGAGGCCCGGGCCGCTCCTGTCGGAGATTGCAGGTTCCATCCACGGGGATGGATTGAAGGGCAGCGGCCCGCCGGCATGAGACGGGGAACCGAGATGCGACTGCCCCGGGACTTCCTCCCGGGCGATCGAGGCTTGGCTTTCCGGCGACGACAGGCGAACGGGGCGGGCGGGATGGTCCCGCGCGCCCCCGTGTGAACCGGCCGGAGCCCCTCCATCAGGCCCCGGCCACCGACGGAGACGTGAATTGGACCGCACGGAAAAGCGCGCGTTCGTCGAGTCCCTGGCCGGTGTCTTCGGTGAGACGTCCTTCGTGCTCGTCGCCCAGAACAAGGGGCTGACGGTCGCGGCGGTGGACGATCTGCGCCGCAAGATGAAGGGCGCGGGCGCGACGTACAAAGTCGCGAAGAACCGGCTGGCCATGCGCGCCCTCGACGGCACCCGCTTCCAGGGCATCTCGCCGCTGCTGAAGGGCCCGACCGCGCTTGCGTGGTCGAAGGATCCTGTGGCGGTGGCGAAGACCGCCGTGGAGTTCGCCAAGACGAACGACAAGTTCGTGATCCTGGGGGGTGCGCTCGGCGCCCAGACGCTGAACGCCGATGGCGTGAAGGCGCTGGCCGAGCTGCCCTCCCTCGAGACGCTGCGCGCGCAGCTTGTGGGTCTCATCCAGACCCCGGCGACGCGCATCGCGGGGGTTCTGCAGGCCCCGGCGGGGCAGTTGGCGAGGGTGCTGAAGGCCTACGCGGAAAAGGACGCCGCGTAAGGGCCGCCGCCCGCCATCGAGTCATCAGCCCCCGCCGGAATGGTCCGGTGGGGTTGTCAAGCCACAGTCAAGCCATTAGATCGAAGGAATACGAACATGGCCGATCTCGCTAAGCTCGTCGAGGAGCTGTCCGCGCTCACCGTCCTGGAGGCTGCCGAGCTCTCCAAGATGCTGGAGGAGAAGTGGGGCGTCTCCGCCGCCGCGCCGGTGGCCGTCGCCGCCGCCGCGCCGGCGGCTGCCGCCGCCGCCGCCCCCGCCGCCGAGGCGCAGACCGAGTTCACGGTGATCCTCGCCAATGCCGGCGACAAGAAGATCAACGTGATCAAGGAGATCCGCACCATCACCGGCCTCGGACTGAAGGAGGCCAAGGATCTCGTCGAGGGCGCGCCCAAGACGGTGAAGGAGAACGTCTCGAAGGAAGAGGCGGAGAAGATCAAGAAGGTGCTGGAAGAGAACGGCGCCAAGGTCGAGATCAAGTAACCCTCTCCGGCTTGGCCGCCGCCCGCGGGGTGGTGGCTGGGCCGGGCTGGGACTTTACGTGCTCAGGGTGGGCGGGGATCGGGGGTCCGGTCGCCGCCCATCGTGCCGTTTCTGAGTGTGCGGTCGCGGGCGGCAGGGGTCGCCCGGGCCATTCGAGGGAGCCGGCGGCGGGCCTGAGGTCCGCCTCTGGCAGATGGGGAAAGCGGGACAGGCATGAACGCCATCAGCAAGTCGTTCACGGCGAAGAAGCGCATCCGCAAGAGCTTCGGGCGGCTGCCCGAGGTCGCGCCCATGCCGAACCTGATCGACGTGCAGCGCGCCTCCTACGCCAATTTCCTGCAGATGGAGGTGCCGCCCGACCGGCGCACCCATTCCGGCCTGCAGGAGGTGTTCAAGTCCGTCTTCCCGATCAACGATTTCGCGGGCCGCGGCCGGCTGGAGTTCGTCCAGTACGAGCTCGAGGAACCGAAATACGACGTGGAGGAGTGCATCCAGCGCGGCCTCACCTTCGCCGCGCCGCTGAAGGTGAAGCTGCGCCTGATCGTCTGGGAGCTGGATGAGGAGACGGGCGCGCGCTCCGTCCGGAACATCAAGGAGCAGGATGTCTACATGGGCGACATGCCGCTCATGACGGACAACGGCACCTTCATCATCAACGGCACCGAGCGCGTCATCGTCAGCCAGATGCACCGCTCGCCCGGCGTCTTCTTCGACCACGACAAGGGCAAGACGCACAGCTCGGGCAAGTATCTCTTCGCCGCGCGGGTGATTCCCTATCGCGGCTCCTGGCTCGACTTCGAGTTCGACGCCAAGGACATCTGCTACGTCCGCATCGATCGCAAGCGCAAGCTGCCGGCGACGACGCTGCTGATGGCGCTCGACAGCGCCGCCACGGAGGCGAAGCGCGCCGAGCGCGCGGCGCAAGGGCTGGAGATGGATCCGGCCGAGATCCGCGGCATGGACGCGGAGGAGATCCTCAACGCCTTCTACGGCCAGGTGGTGTTCCACCGCACGCCCAAGGGCTGGTCGCGCGCCTTCGATCCCGAGAGCTTCAAGGGCGCGAAGCTGCTCGAGCCGCTGGTGGACGCGAAGACAGGCGCCGTGGTCGCCGAGAAGGACGTGAAGCTGACGCCCCGCGCGGCGCGCAAGATCGCCGAGGCGGGCACGACGGAGGTGCTGGTCGGCCGGGCCGACCTGCTCGGCCGCTTCGTCGCCGAGGACCTCGTGAACCTGGAGACCGGCGAGATCTGGGCCGAGGCGGGCGAGGAGCTGACCGAGTCGAAGCTTGCCGCCATCGAGGAGGCGGGCGTGGACCGCCTCCCCACCCTGGCGATCGACCAGACGGTGGGCCCCTGGATGCGCAACACGCTCGCGGTGGACAAGAACACCAACCGCGACGAGGCGCTGATGGACATCTACCGTGTGATGCGCCCGGGCGAGCCGCCGACGCTGGAAACCGCGGAGGCGCTGTTCAAGGGGCTGTTCTTCGACCCGGACCGCTACGACCTCTCGGCGGTGGGCCGGGTGAAGATGAACATGCGTCTCGGCTTCTCGCTCGAGGAGGCGCCGGACACGCTGCGCACGCTGCGCAAGCAGGACATCGTCGCCACGCTGCGCGTGCTGATGGACCTCAAGGACGGCCGCGGCTCCATCGACGACATCGACAATCTCGGCAACCGGCGCGTGCGTTCGGTGGGCGAGCTGATGGAGAACCAGTACCGCGTGGGTCTCCTGCGCATGGACCGCGCGATCAAGGAGCGCATGGGCGCGGTGGACATCGACACCGTGATGCCGCACGACCTGATCAACGCGAAGCCGGCGGCGGCCGCGGTGCGGGAGTTCTTCGGCTCCTCGCAGCTCAGCCAGTTCATGGACCAGACCAATCCGCTCTCGGAGGTGACGCACAAGCGCCGCCTCTCGGCGCTCGGCCCGGGCGGGCTGACCCGCGAGCGCGCGGGCTTCGAGGTGCGCGACGTTCACCCCACGCATTACGGCCGAATCTGCCCGATCGAGACGCCGGAGGGGCCGAACATCGGCCTGATCAACTCGCTCGCCACCTTCGCGCGGGTGAACAAGTACGGCTTCATCGAGACGCCCTACCGCCTGGTGAAGGACGGCCGCGTCGTGGGCGAGCCGCGCTATCTCTCCGCGATGGAGGAGGAGAAGCTCGTCGTCGCGCAGGCGGATGCGGAGGTCGATCCGCAGACGGGCGAGTTCCGCTCCGAGCTCGTCAGCGTGCGCCAGGGCGGCGACTTCCGTCTGGTGAAGCCCGAAGAGGTGACGGCGATCGACGTCTCGCCGAAGCAGCTCGTGAGCGTCGCGGCCGCGCTGATCCCCTTCCTCGAGAACGACGACGCGAACCGCGCGCTGATGGGATCGAACATGCAGCGCCAGGCGGTGCCGCTGATCAAGAGCGACGCGCCGCTCGTCGGCACGGGCATGGAGGCGGCGGTCGCGCAGGACAGCGGCGCGGCCATCGCGGCGCGGCGCGACGGCGTGGTGGACCAGATCGACGGCGCGCGCATCGTGGTGCGCGCCACCGGCCCGGACGGGCAGACGGTGGGCGTGGACATCTACCGGCTGCGCAAGTTCCAGCGCTCCAACCAGAGCACCTGCATCAACCAGCGCCCGCTCGTGAAGGTGGGCGACCGGGTGACGGCGGGCGAGATCATCGCGGACGGGCCGTCGACGGAACTCGGCGAGCTCGCGCTCGGGCGCAACGTGCTCTGCGCCTTCATGCCCTGGAACGGCTACAACTTCGAGGACTCCATCCTGATTTCCGAGCGCATCGCGCGGGACGACGTCTTCACCTCGATCCACATCGAGGAGTTCGAGGTGATGGCGCGCGACACCAAGCTCGGCCAGGAGGAGATCAGCCGCGACATCCCTAACGTGGGCGAGGAGGCGCTGCGCAACCTCGACGAGGCGGGCATCGTCTATGTCGGCGCCGAGGTGCATCCTGGCGACATCCTGGTGGGCAAGGTCACGCCCAAGGGCGAGAGCCCGATGACGCCCGAGGAGAAGCTGCTGCGCGCCATCTTCGGCGAGAAGGCCTCCGACGTGCGCGACACCTCGCTGCGTCTGCCGCCGGGCGTGTCGGGCACCGTGGTGGACGTGCGGGTGTTCAGCCGCCGCGGCGTGGACAAGGACGAGCGCGCCATGGCCATCGAGCGCGCCGAGATCGAGCGCCTCGCCAAGGACCGCGACGACGAGAAGGCCATCCAGGAGCGCAGCTTCTACTCGCGCCTGCGCGAGCGGCTGCTGAACCGCAAGGCCTCGGGCGGCTTCAAGGGCATCAAGGCCGGCACCGTCATCACCGACGAGGTGCTCGACCAGTTCGCCAAGTCCACCTGGCGGCAGATCGCCGTCCAGGACGACGCCGCGATGGCCGAGATCGAGGCGCTGAAGCGCGAGTTCGACGCGGCCGTGGAGCGGCTGCAGAAGCGCTTCGAGAGCAAGGTGGAGAAGCTGCAGCGCGGCGACGAGCTGCCGCCCGGCGTGATGAAGATGGTCAAGGTCTTCGTCGCGGTGAAGCGCAAGCTGCAGCCCGGCGACAAGATGGCCGGCCGGCACGGCAACAAGGGCGTGGTGAGCCGCGTCGTGCCGATCGAGGACATGCCCTTCCTCGAGGACGGCACGCCGGTGGACATCGTGCTGAACCCGCTCGGCGTGCCTTCGCGCATGAACGTGGGGCAGATCCTCGAGACGCATCTGGGCTGGGCCTGCGCCAATCTGGGCCGCCAGGTGGGCGAGCTGGTGGAGGATTTCCGCCGCTCCTCCGCCGTGCGGGAGGAGCTGCACGCCAAGCTGCGCGACGTCTACGGCGACGAGATCTTCGAGCGCGAGATCGCGCCGATGAGCGAGGAGCAGCTCATCGAGCTCTGCGACAACCTCAAGAAGGGCATCCCCATCGCGACGCCCGTTTTCGACGGGGCGCGCATGTCCGACATCGAGAAGATGCTGGAGAAGGCGGGCCTCGACAGCTCCGGCCAGGTCACGTTGATCGACGGGCGGACGGGAGAGCCCTTCGAGCGCAAGGTCACGGTCGGCTACATCTACATGCTGAAGCTGCACCACCTGGTGGACGACAAGATCCATGCGCGCTCGATCGGCCCCTACAGCCTCGTCACGCAGCAGCCGCTGGGCGGCAAGGCGCAGTTCGGCGGCCAGCGCTTCGGCGAGATGGAGGTCTGGGCGCTCGAGGCCTATGGCGCGGCCTACACGCTGCAGGAGATGCTGACGGTGAAGTCCGACGACGTGTCGGGCCGCACCAAGGTCTACGAGGCGATCGTGCGCGACCAGGACAGCTTCGAGGCCGGCATTCCCGAGAGCTTCAACGTCCTCGTGAAGGAGCTGAAGTCGCTCGGCCTGAACGTGGACCTGGAGAATCGCGGCTCCTGACCGGCTGATTTCCGGCGGAGGCGTCGGGCCTCCGCCGGCCCCTTTCACGCGCGGCGCGCACAGAAGCGAGCGAGGCGGCATGAACGAGCTGATGAAGATCCTGGGCCAGACCGGCCAGGCTCTCACCTTCGACCAGATCAAGATCTCCATGGCCTCGCCGGAGCAGATCCGCTCCTGGTCCTACGGCGAGATCAAGAAGCCCGAGACGATCAACTACCGCACCTTCAAGCCGGAGCGGGACGGGCTGTTCTGCGCCCGAATCTTCGGCCCGATCAAGGACTACGAGTGCCTGTGCGGCAAGTACAAGCGGATGAAGTTCCGCGGCATCGTCTGCGAGAAGTGCGGCGTGGAGGTGACGCTCGCCAAGGTGCGGCGCGAGCGCATGGGCCACATCGAGCTCTCGGCGCCGGTGGCGCACATCTGGTTCCTGAAGTCGCTGCCCTCCCGCGTCGGGCTCATGGTGGACATGAGCCTGAAGGAGCTCGAGAAGGTTCTCTACTTCGAGAGCTATGTGGTGCTGGAGCCGGGCCTCACCGACCTCAAGCTCCATCAGCTCATCAACGAGGACCAGCTCTACCAGAAGCAGGAGGAGTTCGGCGAGGACGCCTTCCGCGTGGGCATCGGCGCCGAGGCGGTGAAGGAGATGCTGCAGGCGCTCGACCTCGGCAAGGAGGCGGCGCGGCTGCGCGCGGAACTGAAGGAGACGACCTCCGAGGCGAAGCGCAAGAAGCTGGTGAAGCGCCTCAAGCTGATCGAGGCCTTCGCCGAGAGCGGCGCGCGGCCGGAGTGGATGATCCTCGACGTCATCCCCGTGATCCCGCCGGAGCTGCGCCCGCTGGTGCCGCTGGATGGCGGCCGCTTCGCCACCTCCGACCTGAACGACCTCTACCGCCGCGTCATCAACCGCAACAACCGCCTGAAGCGGCTGATCGAGCTGCGCGCGCCAGACATCATCGTGCGCAACGAGAAGCGCATGCTGCAGGAGGCGGTGGACGCTCTGTTCGACAACGGCCGCCGCGGGCGGGCGATCACGGGCGCGAACAAGCGGCCGCTGAAGTCGCTCTCCGACATGCTGAAGGGCAAGCAGGGCCGCTTCCGGCAGAACCTGCTGGGCAAGCGCGTGGACTACTCGGGCCGCTCGGTCATCGTGGTCGGCCCCGAGCTCAAGCTGCACCAGTGCGGGCTGCCGAAGAAGATGGCGCTCGAGCTGTTCAAGCCCTTCATCTACTCGAAGCTCGAGAAGTA
This sequence comes from Roseococcus sp., assembly GCA_046291055.1. Classification (GTDB taxonomy): domain Bacteria; phylum Pseudomonadota; class Alphaproteobacteria; order Acetobacterales; family Acetobacteraceae; genus Roseococcus. Next base: position 2,891 of record JBKBSR010000047.1, on the reverse strand, counting down.
CGGGCACGCCTCCACCATAAAGCAGGCGAAGCGGATGGTGGAGAAGGAACGCCCCGAGGTGTGGGACATCCTCGAGGAGGTGATCCGCGAGCACCCGGTGCTGCTGAACCGCGCGCCCACGCTGCACCGCCTGGGAATCCAGGCCTTCGAGCCGGTGCTGGTCGAGGGCAAGGCGATCCAGCTCCATCCGCTCGTCTGCACCGCCTTCAACGCGGACTTCGACGGCGACCAGATGGCGGTGCACGTGCCGCTCAGCCTCGAGGCGCAGCTCGAGGCGCGCGTGCTGATGATGTCCACGAACAACATCCTGAGCCCGGCGAACGGCAAGCCGATCATCGTGCCGAGCCAGGACATCGTTCTCGGCATCTACTATCTCAGCCTCGAGACGCCCGAGTTCCGCGCGACCGACGAGAAGGACGCGCCGCGCATCGCCGATCTCGGGGAGATCGAGCACGCGCTGGCGGTGGGCGCGCTGACGCTGCATCAGAAGATCCTCACCCGCCGGCCGACCGTGGACGCCGAAGGCCGCACCGTGCTGGAGCGGGTGGTGACGACGCCGGGGCGCATGCTGCTGGGCGCGCTGCTGCCGAAGCACCCGAACCTGCCCTACAGCCTCGTCAACCGGCTGCTGACGAAGAAGACCATCTCCGACGTGATCGACGCGGTGTACCGGCACTGCGGCCAGAAGGAGAGCGTGATCTTCGCCGACCGGCTGATGGGCCTCGGCTTCCGCCATGCGGCGAAGGCCGGCATCTCCTTCGGCAAGGACGACATGGTGATCCCCGCCGAGAAGGAGGGCCTCATCGCCAAGACGAAGGAGGAGGTGAAGGAGTTCGAGCAGCAGTATCTCGACGGCCTCATCACCTCGGGCGAGCGCTACAACAAGGTGGTGGACGCCTGGTCGCGCTGCACGGATGCGGTGGCGGCGGCGATGATGAAGGAGATCCAGAAGCAGGAGGTGGGCAAGCCCATCAACTCCGTCTGGATGATGAGCCACTCGGGCGCGCGCGGCTCGCCGGCGCAGATGCGCCAGCTCGCGGGCATGCGCGGGCTGATGGCGAAGCCCTCGGGCGAGATCATCGAGCAGCCGATCATCTCCAACTTCAAGGAAGGGCTGACGGTGCTGGAGTACTTCAACTCCACGCACGGCGCCCGCAAGGGGCTCGCGGACACCGCGCTCAAGACCGCGAACTCCGGCTACCTGACGCGCCGTCTCGTGGATGTCGCGCAGGACTGCATCATCATGGAGGAGGATTGCGGGACCGAGCGCGGGCTCAACGTGCGCGCCATCATGGATGGTGCGGACGTGGTCTCCTCGCTCTCCGAGCGGGTTCTGGGCCGCACCGCGCAGGAGGATGTGCTGGACCCGGCGACGGGCGAGATCATCGTCGCGCGCAACGAGCTCATCGAGGAGGCGGCCGCCGAGCGCATCGAGAAGTCGGGCGTCGAATCGGTGAAGATCCGCTCGGTGCTGACCTGCGATTCGAAGCACGGCGTTTGCGGCAAGTGCTACGGGCGCGACCTTGCGCGCGGCACGCCGGTGAACATGGGCGAGGCGGTGGGCGTGATCGCCGCCCAGTCCATCGGCGAGCCGGGCACGCAGCTCACCATGCGCACCTTCCACATCGGCGGCGCCGCGCAGCGCGGGGCCGAGCAGTCCTCCGTCGAGGCGACGGTGGAGGCCGTGGCGAAGCTGCACAACCTCAGCGTGGTGACGAACAGCGCCGGCGCGCCCATCGTGATGAGCCGCAACTGCGAGGTGGCGCTGGTGGACGCCAACGGCCGCGAGCGCGTGCGCTTCCGCGTGCCCTATGGCGCGAAGCTGCTCGTGAAGGACGGCGAGGCGGTCACGCGCGGCCAGAAGCTGGCCGAGTGGGACCCCTTCACTCTGCCGATCATCACGGAGATGGGCGGCACGGTGGAACAGGCCGACCTGATCGACGGCATCACCCAGATGGAGCGCACGGACGAGGTGACGGGGCTTTCCTACAAGGAGGTGATCGAGTTCAAGGGCGGCAAGACCGCTGACCTGCGCCCGCGGCTGATCCTGCGCGACGCCAAGGGCAATGTGCTCAAGCGCGAGAACGGCTCGGACGCGATCTACTTCCTCACCCCCGGCACCATCGTGGGCGTGGAGAACGGCGCCTCCGTCCATGCGGGCGACGTGATCGCGCGCATGCCGCGCGAATCCTCCAAGACCCGCGACATCACGGGCGGCCTGCCGCGCGTGGCGGAGCTCTTCGAGGCGCGCCGGCCGAAGGACGCGGCGATCATCAGCGAGATCGACGGCCGCGTGGAGTTCGGCAAGGACTACAAGGCGAAGCGGCGGATCATCGTGAAGGCCGATCCTGTGGGCGACGAGCCGCCCGTGGAGCGCGAATACCTCGTTCCCAAGGGCAAGCACGTGAGCGTGCAGGAGGGCGACTACGTCAAGGCCGGCGACCCGCTGGTCGACGGGCCGCGCGTTCCGCACGACATCCTGCGCGTTCTGGGCGTCGAGGCGCTGGCCAATTACCTCGTCAACGAGATCCAGGACGTCTATCGCCTGCAGGGCGTGAAGATCAACGACAAGCACATCGAGGTGATCGTCCGCCAGATGCTGCAGAAGGTGGAGATCGTCGAGCCCGGCGACACCACCTATCTCGTCGGCGAGCAGGTGGATCGCTTCGAGTTCGAGGCGGAGAATGAGAAGCGCCTGCGGCTCGGCGAGCGGCCGGCGCGGGCCGAGCCGGTGCTGCAGGGCATCACCAAGGCCTCGCTGCAGACCCAGAGCTTCATCTCGGCGGCCTCCTTCCAGGAAACCACGCGCGTGCTGACCGAGGCGGCCACGGCCGGCAAGGTGGATACGCTCGCCGGGCTGAAGGAGAACGTGATCGTGGGCCGCCTGATCC
>JBKBSR010000402.1:0-2425 GCA_046291055.1 Roseococcus sp. | reverse complement strand
GATCGAGCTGAAGGAACGCCTCGCCGAGCTGGAGCGCGAGGGGAAGCTGCTGGAGGCGCAGCGCCTCGAGCAGCGCACCACCTTCGACATCGAGATGATGGAGACGACGGGGAGCTGCAAGGGAATCGAGAACTACAGCCGCTACCTCTCCGGCCGGAATCCGGGCGAGCCGCCGCCCACCCTGTTCGAATACCTGCCCGAGGGCGCGCTGCTGATCGTGGACGAGAGCCACGTCACCGTGCCGCAGATCGGCGGCATGTTCCGCGGCGACTTCAACCGCAAGTCCATCCTCGCCGAATACGGCTTCCGCCTGCCCTCCTGCACCGACAACCGGCCGCTGAAGTTCGAGGAGTGGGACGCCTTCCGCCCGCAGACGATCTTCGTCAGCGCCACCCCCGGCCCCTGGGAGATGGAGCGCACCGGCGGCGTCTTCGCCGAGCAGGTGATCCGCCCCACGGGCCTCGTCGATCCGGTCTGCGAGGTGCGCCCCGTGGAGGGCCAGGTGGACGACCTGCTGGCCGAGGTGAAGGCCGTGGCGGCCAAGGGCGGGCGCACCCTGGTGACGACGCTGACCAAGCGCATGGCCGAGCAACTCACGGACTACCTCACCGAGATGGGCGTGCGCGTGCGCTACCTGCACAGCGACGTGGACACGCTGGAGCGCATCGAGATCATCCGCGACCTGCGCCGCGGCGTCTTCGACGTGCTGGTCGGCATCAACCTGCTGCGCGAGGGGCTCGACATTCCCGAATGCGCGCTGGTGGCGATCCTCGATGCGGACAAGGAAGGCTTCCTGCGCTCCAGCACCTCGCTGATCCAGACCATCGGCCGCGCGGCGCGCAACGCCGAGGGCCGGGTGGTGCTCTACGCCGACCGCATGACGGACAGCCTGCGCCGCGCGCTGGAGGAGACGGAGCGCCGGCGCGCGAAGCAGATCGCCTGGAACGCGGCGCACGGCATCACCCCCACCACCATCCGCCGCGAGATCGCGGATGTGCTGAAGGACGTGACGCAGGGCGACTATGTGACGGTGGAGGCCGTGGAGGGCGACGCCGCCGCGCAGTTCGTGGGCAAGGATCTGCGCGCCACCATCGCGGAGCTGGAGCGCCAGATGCGCGCCGCCGCCGCCGACCTGGAGTTCGAGACGGCCGCGCGGCTGCGCGACGAGATCAAGCGGCTGGAGGCGCTGGACCTCGGGCTGCCCGGCGCGGCGCTCTCGCCCAACGCGGCGGGGCGCAGCCTGCGCGAGGCCACGCCCCGCAAGGACTGGGCGCCGAAGCCGCTCGGCCCCGGCGGCGGGGGCTATGAGCCCAAGCCCAGGGGCCGCCGGCGCAAGGGGCCCTAGCCGACAGCCAGCAGCTCCACCTCGAAGACCAGCGTGGCGTTGGGCGGGATCACGCCGCCCGCGCCGCGCGCGCCATAGCCCATCTCGGGCGGGATGGTGAGGCGGCGATGGCCGCCCACCCGCATCCCGGCCACGCCGCGGTCCCAGCCGGCGATCACGCGGCCCTCGCCGAGCGGGAAGGCGAAGGGCTCGCCGCGATCGCGCGAGCTGTCGAACTTCCGGCCCTTGGTCTCGGGCGCCTTGGGGTCGTGCAGCCAGCCGGTGTAGTGCACCTCCACCCGCTTGCCGGCCAGCGCCATCGCGCCCTCGCCCTTGGTCAGGTCTTCCATCTTCAGCGGCATCACACCGGCTCCCTGGTTGCGGCGATGAGGAACTCGCGGTTGCCCTCGGGGCCCAGGATGGGCGAGGGCTCCACGCCCAGCACGCGCCATCCGGGCTGCTCGGCCCACCAGGCGGCGATCTCGCGGCAGACGCGCGCATGCACGGCGGCGTCGCGCACCACCCCGCCCTTGGCGATGGCCGGGCCCACCTCGAACTGCGGCTTGATGAGCGCCACCGCCCAGGCGCCGGGCGCGCAGAGCGCCATGGCGGCGGGCAGCACCGTGCGCAGGCCGATGAAGCTCGCGTCGCAGACCAGGGCGGAGATGGGCTCCGGGATGAGGCGCGCGTCGAGGTGGCGGGCGTTGACCCGCTCCAGCACCACCACGCGCGGGTCGTTGCGCAGCTTCCAGGCGAGCTGCCCGTGCCCGACATCCACGGCGTAGACGCGCGCCGCGCCGTGATGCAGCAGCACATCCGTGAAGCCGCCCGTGGAGGCGCCCACATCCAGCGCCACGCGCCCGGCGGGCGAGAGGCCGAAATGCGCCAGCGCATGCGCCAGCTTCACGCCGCCGCGCGAGACCCAGGGGTGGTCCTGACCGCGCAGCTCCAGCGGGCGGCCCTCGGCGATGGCCTCGCCCGGCTTCTCGATGCGCCGATCGCCCGACCAGACGAGGCCCGCCATGATCAGGGCCTGGGCGCGGGTCCGCGATTCCGCAAGCCCGCGCTCGACCAGCGCGAGGTCGGCGCGCTGCTTCACGC
>JBKBSR010000046.1:0-13272 GCA_046291055.1 Roseococcus sp. | reverse complement strand
GGGGGGCGCGATCCGCCGCGCGCGGGTGGAGGCGCTCACCACCGAGGGCCCGCGCGTCACGGGCGTGCGCGCGGGCGGCGAGAGGCTGGAGGCCGAGCATGTGGTGCTCGCCGCCGGCGCCTGGTCGGCGGCGCTGCTCGCCCCGCTCGGCATCCGCGTGCCGTTGGAGAGCCAGCGCGGCTATCACGTCATGCTGCCCGATCCGGGCGTCATGCCGCGCCGGCCCGTGGTTCCGGCCGACCGCAAGGCCTTCCTCACGCCCATGGAGGAGGGGCTGCGCGTGGGCGGAACCGTCGAGTTCGGCGGCACGGAGCGCGCCCCGAACCCGGCGCGCGCCGCGCTGCTGATCGAGGATCTGCTGAAGGTGTATCCGCAGGCGCGCACCGCCGATGCGCGGCCCTTCTGGATGGGCCATCGCCCCTGCCTGCCCGACACGCTGCCCGTGATCGGCCCTGTGCGCGCGCATCCCGGGCTGTGGTGCGCCTTCGGGCACGGGCATCTCGGCCTCACCGCCTCGGCGCCCACGGGCGCGCTGCTGGCGCGCGCGCTGCTGGGGCCCGCGCCGAACACCGATCTCGCGCCCTTCTCCATCGAGCGCTTCGCGTGAGGCCCCCGGCCGCCGAGCTCGCGCGCCGCATCCTCGCGCTGGCCGCGCCCACCACGCTGCTCTCGGCGCTGCAGGTGGCGGCGCTGCTGATCGAGACCTGGATCGCCGCGCGGCTCGGGCGCGAGGCGCTGGCGGGCTGGGCGGTGGTGCTGCCCTTCGCGCTGCTGCTGGGGCAGATGTCGGCGGGCGCGATGGGGGGCGGGGTGGTGGGCGCGATCTCCCGCGCGCTGGGCGCGCAGCGGGCGGAAGAGGCGGCGGCGCTGTCGCTGCACGCGCTGCTCATCGCGCTCGGCTTCGCGCTGCTGTTCGTCGTCCCGCTCGCGCTCTTTCCCTTCACGCTGCTGGGCTGGATCGGCGGGCCGGTGGCGGCGGCGGCGGGGGCGCCCTACGCCATGGCGCTGTTCGGGCTCGGCGCCGTGCCGGCCTGGGCGGCGAACACGCTGGCTTCCATCCTGCGCGGGGCGGGGCGGCACGGGCTGGCGGCGCGGGTGCTGAACATCGCCTGGATGGCCTATCCGGCGCTCGGCTTCCTGCTGGCGGAGACGCTGGGGCTCGGCCTCGTCGGCCTCGGGCTCGGCTTCGCGCTGTGCTTCTGGGCGGCGGCGGCGGTGATGGCGCGGGTGGTGTTCTCGGGGGCGGCGGGCTTCGTGCCCGCGCTGACACTGCGGCTGCGCTGGGAGCTGTTCCGGCGCATCCTGGCCGTGGGCGCGGTGGCCTGCACGCTGGCGCTGGTGGCGAATCTCGCCACCATCCTCGTCACCGCGCGGCTCGCGGCCCATGGCGCGGCGGCGGTGGCGGCCTATGGCGTCTCGGCGCGGCTCGAGTTCATGATGATCCCCCTCGCCTTCGGCGTGGGTTCGGCGCTGACGGCGCTGGTGGGCCGCGCGGTGGGCCAGGGCGACTGGGAGACGGCGCGGCGCACCGCCTGGGTGGGCGGGGGCATGGCCTTCGCGCTGTGCAGCGCCATCGGCGCGACGGTGGCGGTGTTTCCGCTGTTCTTCGCCCGGCTCTTCGCCTCGGACGCGGAGGTGGCGGCCATCGCCGCGCAGGCGCTCTCCTATGTGGGGCCGGCCTTCGGCGGCTTCGGCCTCGGCATGGCGATGTATTTCGCGGCGATGGGCGCGGGGCGGATGGGCTGGCCGGTGGCGGCGGGTCTCTCGCGGCTGCTCATCGCGGTCGGCGGGGGCTGGCTGCTCGGCGATGCGCTGGGCCTCGGCATGGCGGGGCAGTTCCTCGCCGTGGCGCTCGGCATCACCGCCTATGGCGTGCTCGCCGCGGTGGCGGTGCGGCCGGGGGTGTGGGGGGCTCTTTAACGATGACCGCCCCTGTCACGGGGATCGAGGGACATGGGGCGAAGCCCAAGAGCGGAGGGCGGCCTGGGCGCCCCGTCTCGATCTGTAGCGGTGTCAAACACCAAACCGACACCATTGTTCAGCCGAGCAGCTCTCCTCCTGAAGATGCGGGCGAGCAGAAGAACTCCTCGGTATGCCGCTTTGGCTTGGTCTCTCTGCTTGTCGTTTAACCAACGATAGCTCGGTGGCGCGGACAGCATGGTGGAGATGCGCGCCTTCTGCGGTTGCTGGGCGCATCCGATATCGCCTTCGGAAAGTCGGGCAAGGTAACGTTCCAGGGCCGCCATCGTCGTTCGAAAGCGGATCCACCGGTGGTTGGCCCAGCCGAGCTGCGTCGCGGCCCCACCATCCGCGGAGCCTGGTGAAAAGCGATCAAGCAGCAGCCGGGCGGCCCTTTCCCCGCGCTCACTCAATTCTCGGATGACGGACGGCGGCATATCGAGGTTGAGACCACCTTCCTTCTCCGTTGTCAGGACGTGCACAATTCGGTCCCGCTGACCCGGCATCAACATCAATTCGTTTTCTCGAGCGTTCCGCGCCGTGTCGAGGATGGCAGAGACGAACCCCAAGAGAGTCTCATCCTGGGACAGGAAGCGGGGCGCCATGCCGGTCCTGTTGTCGCGGGCGAGCCATACGAAGTCGGCGGATGGAGCGGACAGCGGAGACGCGGATGCTTCCGCCCTGGCCTTTGTCACGAGTTCGATCTCGGCAGGCGTGGCCGACCGCAGAGTGATGCAAAAGGTTGGATAGTTGGGCACCGGAGCATCGAATACCGAAATCGGAAAGTTCGATGTGATGCCTCCATCGGAAAACCAGCAGCGTTTCGGGGTGAACCCCTGCCTCTCTGACTGGTGGTTGATCGGAGCGGCGGTTTCGCGCGCGCGGGAGACGATGTCCTCGGCGCCGAGCGGTCTCAGCGCACGCGCGTCCACACCGTGGTCATGCGCATAGAGGGGCACAGCGGAGATCAGCCCTGGGAAGCTGAGGGACAGGCGCACCCCAAACACCACTGGAAGATCGCCCGGCTTCGGCAGCCAGAAATAACCCTCCTCGGGGGTGGGCCAGGACGGCTTTGACTGTCGCGCCTTGCGCACCATCCACGCAACGACATCCGCCGGAAGAACCTTCTCCAGCGTGTCAGGCCGAAAGAAGAGGCGGTTCCATGTTTTCTCGAGAAATGGGAACTCATGCGGCAATTGCTGAGTAAGGTTGGTTGTCGTGAGCACCAAATCGATCTCTCTGGCTTTGTCTTCATCTTCGCTGCCCCAGAGATCGCTCATCGTGAGAGGCCGCTCGCTCTCGGGAATGTCCTGCTCAGGAGTTTCCGCCCCAGGAACCACCTCGCGCTTCACGCTTGCGACTTTTCGTCCCGCCAGACGCTGAATCTCGGCATGGAGCCAATCGGCGAGGGCCCCTTCTTTCCGCAAATCCTCCATAGTCGGGGCGCTCGGCGAGCGAGAAAAGCGCCGGACGCCGGTGCATAAGCCGAATCCCTGCTTTTTGAGAGCCTCGACTTGTCTCCAAGCCCAGAAACCAAAAACAAATGCGCCACCAACCAGCAACCAGGCCAAAAAAGATGGCACAAAATAAAGCATACAAGATATGACATAAACAAAAATTGCCACTGAGGCGAGCTTTGCAGACCTTCGCCATCCCATAAAGACCAATATGGCTTGCACTAATATTCCTAATGACGCAACCTCTCTGCTTGGCCGAAAAAGCTTCTTGAAGCTAGTGACGGAGTCTTCTCCTCCACTAACTTGGTCTGCGAGACTTCCCAGCTCTTTAAACGCTTCGGTATTTTTTCCCTTGCGGCGCCCATACTCGGCCGCCGCGGTGAGACCCGCTGCGATCGCCCCGGCGGAGGCCCCTCCAATCCTTTTGAAGCGGTACTTCTCGGCCAGGGTTTTGACGAACCCGGGATAGACCACTCCCGAAGTCACACCGCCCCGAAACACCACATCGCAGAGTGCAAGATCCGCCCCGTCCGTCTGTGGGGTCGTTGTGTCGCTCACGCCCGCACCTCGTTCGTCACCGAACTAACAGCGCAACGAAGGGCGACATGAATTGTCAAGCGGAAGGGAGCCAGTTCGGCCTGTGGGGCCGGCCCCTCACGCCGCCTTCGCCACCTTCAGCACGTTCGTGACCAGCCCGCGCGCGGCCTTCAGCCGCTGGTCGAAGGGCAGTTCGCGGCTCAGCACCAGCTTCTGGTCGGGGCGCAGCGCCACCAGCCCCTTCTGCCCCTGCACCCAGGCGATCAGCCCGGTGGGGTTGGCGAAGCGGTTGCGGTGGAAGGCGAGCACGATGCCCTTGGGCCCCGCATCCACCTTCTCCACCCCCGCCGCGCGGCAGGCGAGCTTCAGCGCCACCACGTCGAGCAGGTTGCGCACCTCGGGCGGCAGGGGCCCGAAGCGGTCGACGAGCTCGGCGGCCATCGCCTCCAGCTCCGCCTCCGTCTCCAGCGCGCCGATGCGGCGGTAGAGGCCGAGCCGCACGGGCAGTTCGGCCACGTAGCTCTCCGGGATCAGCACCGCGAGGCCGAGGTTGATCTGCGGCAGGAAGGCGCCCTCCGGCTCGGGGCGCTTGCGCGCGCCTGCGCGCAGCTCCGCCACCGCCTCCTCCAGCATCTCCTGGTAGAGTTCGATCCCCACCTCGCGGATCTGGCCGGACTGCTCCTCGCCCAGCAGATTGCCCGCGCCGCGGATGTCGAGGTCGTGGCTCGCGAGCGTGAAGCCCGCGCCGAGATTGTCGAGCGTCTGCATCACCTCCAGCCGCTTCTGCGCCCCGGGCGAGAGGCGATGCTGCGCCGGCCAGGTGAGATAGGCGTAGCCGCGCTGCTTGCCCCGCCCCACGCGCCCGCGAAGCTGGTAGAGTTGGGCGAGGCCGAACATGTCCGCCCGATGCACGATCAGCGTGTTCACCGCCGGCATGTCGAGGCCGCTCTCGACGATGTTGGTGGCCAGCAGGATGTCGTGCCGCCCGTCCGCGAACTCGGTCATCACCTGCTCGAGCTCGGTGGCGGAGAGCCGGCCATGCGCCTGCACCACGCGCGCTTCGGGCGCGATCTCCGCCAGGCGCTCGGCCATGCGCGCCATGTCCTCGATGCGCGGCACGACGCAGAACACCTGCCCGCCGCGGAAGCGCTCGCGCTGGATGGCCTCGCGCAGCACCAGCCCGTCCCAGGGCATGATGAAGGTGCGCACGGCGAGGCGGTCCACCGGCGGGGTGGCGATGACGCTCATCTCCCGCACGCCGGAGAGGGCGAGCTGCAGCGTGCGCGGGATGGGTGTCGCGGTGAGGGTGAGCACATGCACGCCCGCCTGCAGCTCCTTGAGCCGCTCCTTGTGCTTCACGCCGAAATGCTGCTCCTCGTCCACGATGACGAGGCCGAGATCGGCGAAGGCGATCTCCTTGCCCAGCAGCGCATGGGTGCCGACGACGATGTTCACCGATCCGTCCGCGAGCCCGGCCTTCACCGCCTTCGCCTCCTTCGCGCCGACCATGCGCGAGAGCTGGGCGATCTTCACCGGCAGCCCCTCGAAGCGGCGCTGGAAGGTGCGGAAGTGCTGGCGCGCGAGCAGCGTGGTGGGCACCACCACCGCCACCTGGGCCCCCGCCATGGCCACCGCGAAGGCCGCGCGCAGCGCCACCTCCGTCTTGCCGAAGCCGACATCGCCGCAGATCAGCCGGTCCATGGGCCGGCCCGCCGCCAGGTCCTCCAGCACATCGGCGATGGCGCGCGCCTGGTCCTCCGTCTCGGCGTAGGGGAAGCGGGCGCAGAACTCGTCGTAGCCGCCCTCGGGCGGCGCGATGACGGGCGCGCTGCGCGTCTGCCGCTCGGCGGCGACGCGGATGAGCTGCGCGGCCATGTCGGCGATGCGGCTCTTCGCCCGCGCCTTCCGCGCCTGCCAGGAGGCGCCGCCCAGCTTGTCCAGCGCCACGCCGGCCGTCTCGCTGCCGAAGCGCGAGAGCACCTCGATGTTCTCCACCGGCACGTAGAGCCTGGCATCGCCGTCATAGGTGAGCTTGAGGCAGTCGTGCGGGGCGTTGCCCACCTGCACCGTCTCCAGCCCCTCGTAGCGGCCGATGCCGTGCTCGGCGTGCACCAGCAGGTCGCCCACCTCGATCTGCGTGGCGTCGGCGATGAACTGGTCGGCGCGCTTGCGCCGGCGCGGCGGGCGGGCGATGCGCTCGCCCAGCAGATCCTGCTCGGCGGTGACGGAGAGGCCCTCCGCCACGAAGCCGCGCTCCAGCCCCAGAACGGCCACGCCCACCACGCCGGGGGCGAGGCGCTGGAAGGCGTAGAACTCCTCCACCGGCTCGGCCGCCACGCCGTTCTCGCGCAGCAGCGCCACCAGCCGCTCGCGCGAGCCGCGCGTCCAGGCCGCGAGCAGCGGGCGCCGGCCGCGGCCGAGCTCGCTCTCCGCATGGGCGGCGTAGGCGCGAAACAGGTTCTCCCCCGCCGCGCGCAGCTCGGCGAAGAGGCGGCCCGGGCGGCCGCCCGCATCCATCCCCTCCGCCCCCGCTGGCCGCGCGAAGGGCGAGAAGCCCAGCACCTGATGCCCGGCCAGCATCGCCTCCCAGCCCGCGCGGTCGAGGTAGAGACGGCCGGGCGGCGCGGGGCGGTAGGGCGTCTCGCCCTCGTTCAGCCGCGAGGGGGTGCGCCGCGCCTCGTAGTGGTCCTGGATCATCTCCAGGCGCGCCGCCAGCGCCTCCTCCGCCTGGTGGTCGAGGCTGACCGAGGCGCCGGGCAGATGGTCGAGCAGCGTCTCCATGGCCGCGTGGAACAGTCCGGCCCAATGCTCCATGCCCGGGTGCCGCCGGCCGGCGCTGACGGAGAGGTAGAGCGGATCCTCGGTTGCGGCGGCGCCGAACAGCTCGCGGTAGTTCGTCCGGAACCGCTCGATGGAGGCCGGATCGAGGAACAGCTCGCCCACCGGCCGCAGCGTCAGCCGCTCCAGCGCCGCGCCGCTGCGCTGGGTGGCGGGGTCGAAGCGGCGCAGGCTCTCGATCTCGTCGCCGAAGAAGTCGAGGCGCACCGGCTCGGGCTCGCCGGCGGGGAAGAGGTCGAGGATGCCGCCGCGCAGCGCGTATTCGCCCGGCTCCATCACCGTGCCGGTGCGGCCGTAGCCGTTGGCCTCGAGGAAGGCGGTCACCTCGGCGATGGCCACCCGCCCGCCCTTCCGCAGCGCCAGCGCCGCGCCCTGGAAGACGCGGCGCGGCGGCACGCGCTGCACCAGGGCGTTGACGGTGGCGAGCACGATGCGCGGGCGCGCCGGCGGCGCGGCGAGCTCGGCCAGCGTCGCCATGCGCTCGGCCACGATCTCGGGATTGGGCGAGACGCGGTCATAGGGCAGGCAGTCCCAGGCGGGAAAGCGCAGAACCTCGGCCTCGGGCATGAAGAAGCCCAGCGCCTCCGACAGCCGCGCCATGCGGGCGTCGTCGCGGCAGACATGCAGCACAGGCGCCTGCGTCTCGACCCGGCGGGCGCGCAGCAGCAGCGCGTCGAAGCCCTCCGGCGCGCCGAAGACCGCGAGCGTCATCGCGCGAGGCCCGCGCGCGCCTCTTGCGCCATGCGCTCGAACAGGGGCGAGCGCACATCCTCCGGCATGGGCCGGCGGCCGGAGAGCCAGTCGGCCAGGTCCACGTCCGGCAGTTCCAGCACGGCCTCCAGCTCGGCGATCTCCGCCTCGGCCAGCGCGGCGATGTGGCGGCGCACGAAGCCGCCGATCATCAGGTCGCACTCCTTGGTGCCGCGGTGCAGGGCGCGGAAGAGCAGGCGGCGTCGGCGGGGGGAGAGGGAGGGGGTTTCGTCGGGACTCGTCACGGGTGGCATATAGGCCCCCGTGTCGGACGCTGTCAGCCTCGCCCTCCTGCATGCCCCCCTGGCGAGCCTGCCGGGGATCGGGCCCGCGCGGGCGGCGCTGATCGAGAAGGCGACGGGCGGCGGGCGGGTGCTCGACCTGCTCTTCCATCTGCCCGAGCGCATCGCCGAGCGCCTGCCGGTCGCCCGCCCGGAGGAGGCGCCCGCCGAGGCGGAGGTGGTGCTGCCGGTCACGCCGCTCGCGGCCCGCGCCGCGCTGAGCAAGGCCACGCGCCGCCGCTACGTCGAGGTGCGGACGCAGGAGCGGGTGACGCTGCGCTTCATGGGCGGCGCGCTCGGCCACATCGAGCGGCTGCTGCCCCGCGGCGAGCGGCGCTGGATCGCAGGGCGGCTGCGCCCGGAGGGCGAGGGCTTCTCCTGCATCAACCCAGAGGTGGCCGCGAGGCCCGAGGCGCTGCCGGCGCTGGAGCCGGTCTGGCCGCTGACCGAGGGGCTGAAGCGCGGCCATCTCGCCCCCGCCATGCGCGCCGCGCTCGAGCGCCTGCCCGAGCTGCCCGAATGGCAGGACGCGGCGCTGCTGCGGCGCGAGGGCTGGCCCGGCTTCGCCGCGGCGCTGCGAGCGCTGCAGGCCCCCCTCGCCCCGCCAGGCCCCGCCCCGCGCGAGCGGCTGGCCTATGACGAGGTGCTGGCCGATCAGCTCGCCCTCGCGCTGCTGCGCCGCCATCGCCGCAGCCAGGCGGGGCGTGCGCGGCCGGGAACCGGCCGGCTGCAGGCGGAGGCGCTGGCGCGCTTCGGCCACGCGCCCACCCCGGCGCAGCGCGCCGCCCTGGCCGAGATCGCGGCCGACCTCGCCGCGCCACGGCGCATGCTGCGGCTGCTGCAGGGCGATGTCGGCGCGGGCAAGACGCTGGTCGCCATCCTCGCCATGCTCCAGGCGGTGGAGAGCGGCGCGCAGGCGGCGCTGATGGCGCCGACGGAACTGCTCGCCCGCCAGCACCTGCGCACGCTGGAGCGGCTCTCGCCCGTGCCGGTGGCGCTGCTCGCGGGCAGCGTGAAGGGGCGCGCTCGGCGGCGCGTGCTGGAGGGGCTCGCCGACGGCGCGCTCCCCCTCGTCGTGGGCACCCATGCGCTGTTCCAGGAGGGGGTGCGCTTCCGCGACCTCGGCCTCGCCGTGGTGGACGAGCAGCACCGCTTCGGCGTGGCCCAGCGCCTCGAGCTCGCCGCCAAGGGGCTGGGCGCGGACATGCTGGTGATGACCGCCACCCCCATCCCGCGCACCCTCGAACTCACCCACTGGGGCGAGATGGAGGTGAGCCGCATCGCGGAGAAGCCGCGCGGCCGCCAGCCCATCGCCACCCGGGTGATCGGCGCGGAGCGGCTGCCCGAGGTGCTGGAGCGCCTCGCCGCCGCGCTGGATCGCGGCGAGCGCGCCTACTGGGTGGTGCGCGCCATCGCCGGCGGCGAGCACGACGACAGCGTGGCGGCCGAGACGCGATTCGCCGAGCTCTCGGCCCGCTTCCCGGGGCGCGTCGGCCTCGCGCACGGCGAGCTCGACGTCGCGGTGCGCGAGGCGGCGCTGGCCGATTTCGCGGCCGGGCGCACGCAGCTCCTGGTCGCCACCACCGTCGTCGAGGTGGGGGTGGACGTGCCGGAGGCGACCATCATGCTGGTCGAGCAGGCCGAGCGCTTCGGCCTGTCCGCCCTGCACCAGCTCCGCGGCCGGGTGGGGCGCGGCAGCCGCCCCTCCGCCTGCCTGCTCGTGCATTCCGAGGGGCTCTCGGCGCGCGAGCGCGAGCGGCTGCTGATCCTGCGCGACACGGAGGACGGCTTCGCCATCGCCGAGGAGGATCTGCGCCTGCGCGGCGGCGGGGACATTCTGGGCACGCGCCAGGCGGGGCAGCGGCTGTTCCGGCTCGGGCTGCGCGGCGAGGAGGAGGAGGGCGAGCGCGCCGCCCGCCGCCAGGCCGCGCTCGTCGCCATGGCCGCGCAGGATGCGGCGCATCTGCTGCACCAGGATCCCGTCCTCGCCTCGCCGCGCGGGCGGGCGGCGCGGCTGCTGCTCGCGCTCTTCGGCAAGGACGAGGCGGCCGGCTACCTCGCCGCCGGATGACCTTGAAAAGCCTGGCGCGGCCTGTAAATCGGGCGGCGCGAAG
The DNA here is from genome assembly GCA_046291055.1 of Roseococcus sp. Lineage (GTDB taxonomy): Bacteria > Pseudomonadota > Alphaproteobacteria > Acetobacterales > Acetobacteraceae > Roseococcus. The sequence goes on along the minus strand of JBKBSR010000046.1, from coordinate 3,336 downwards.
GACCGGGGGTCGAGGGGTGGCGGCGCTCATCGAGATCGAGGGGCTGACGAAACGCTTCGGCGCCTTCACGGCGGTGGAGGGCGTCTCCTTCTCCGTCGCGCGCGGCGAGGTGGTGGGCTTCCTCGGCCCCAACGGCGCGGGCAAATCCACCACCATGCGCATGCTGGCGGGCTTCATGCTGCCCAGCGCCGGGACGGCGCGCATCTGCGGCGAGGACGTGGTGGAACGCCCGGTGGCCGCGAAGCGCCATCTCGGCTTCCTGCCCGAGGGCGCGCCCACATACCCGGAGATGGAGGTGGAGGATTTCCTGGCCTTCTGCGCCCGGGTGCGCGGCTGCGGGCGCGAGGCGGTGACGCGCGCCATGGCGATGACGCAGCTCGAGGGCGTGCGCCGCCAGCCGATCGAGACGCTCTCCAAGGGCTTCAAGCGCCGCGTCGGCCTCGCCCAGGCCCTGCTGCACGACCCGCCCGTGCTGGTGCTGGACGAGCCGACCGACGGGCTCGACCCCAACCAGAAGCACGAGGTGCGCGGGCTGATCCGCGCCATGGCGCCGGGCAAGGCCATCGTGATCTCCACCCATATCCTCGAGGAGGTGGCGGCGGTCTGCACCCGGGCCATCGTGATCGCGCGCGGGCGGATCCTCGCCGACGACACGCCCGCGGGGCTGGTGCGCGACGGGCGCAGCCTCGAGGAGGTGTTCCGCGCCCTCACCCTGCCGGCGGAGGCCGCATGAGGGGCCTGCGCGCCGTGGCGCGGCGCGAGTTCGCCGCCTATTTCGCCACCCCCGTGGCGGCGGTGTTCCTCGTGATCTTCCTCGTGCTCGCGGGCGCGCTGACCTTCACGGTGGGCGGCTTCTTCGCGCGCGGCCAGGCCGATCTCATCCCCTTCTTCAACCTCGTGCCCTGGCTGTTCCTGTTCCTGGTGCCGGCGCTGACCATGCGCCTCTGGGCGGAGGAGCGGCGGCTCGGCACCATCGAGCTGCTGCTGACGCTGCCGCTCTCGCCCTGGCAGGCGGTTCTGGGCAAGTTCCTCGCCGCCTGGGGCTTCTGCGCGGTGGCGCTGCTGCTCACCTTCCCGCTGGTGATCACGGTGAACTTCCTCGGCAGCCCGGACAACGGCGCGATCGCCGCGGGCTATCTCGGCTGCCTGCTGGTGGCGGGCGCCTATCTGGCGCTGGGCGCGGCGCTCTCGGCCACCACGCGCAACCAGGTGATCGCCTTCGTGCTGGCCGTGGCGGGCTGCTTCCTCTTCGCCGCCGCGGGCTCGCCGGTGGTGAGCGAGTTCCTCTCCGCCCGGCTGCCGGCGCTGGCCGAAGCGGCGCGCGCGCTCTCCGTCGCCGAACGCTTCGCGGGCTTCGCGCGCGGCGTGATCTCGGCGAAGGATCTCGTGTTCTTCGCGAGCTTCATCGGCTTCTGGCTCTTCGTGAACGCCGCCGTGCTCGACCACCGGAAGGCCGACTGATGCGCCGCCAGCGCCTGATCTTCTCCTCCCTCGGCGTGGTCTTCGCCCTGCTGCTGGCGGTGGGGGCCAATCTCCTGGCCGAGCGGCTGCCGCCCTCGGCGCGGCTCGACCTCACCGAGGGGCGGCTCTACACCCTCTCGCCCGGCACGCGGCAGGTGCTGGCGGGGCTGCGCGATCCCATCACGCTGCGCCTCTTCTACTCGCGCCGGCTGGGCGCGGAGGTGCCGGCCTACGGCGCCTACGCCGAGCGGGTGCGCGCCCTGCTGCGCGAGTATGTCGCGGCCTCCGGCGGCAAGCTGCGCCTCGAGCTGTTCGACCCCGAACCCTTCTCGGAGGTGGAGGACCGCGCCATCGCGCTGGGCATCCAGGGCGTGCCGCTGAACGAGAGCGGCGAGCAGGTCTATTTCGGCCTCGCCGCCGCCAACCTCGCCGACGAGGAGCGCGTGATCCCCTTCTTCCAGGCCGAGCGCGAGCGCTTCCTGGAGGCCGACCTCACGCGCGTCATCTTCGAGCTGTCCAACCCCGAGAAGCCGGCGCTGGGCGTGATGACGGCGCTGCCGCTGAACGGCGACCCGCGCGCGATGATGCTGCGCCAGCCGCGGCTCGCGGAGCCCATGGTGGTGATGCGCCAGCTCCGCGAGGCCTTTGCGGTGGAGGAGGTGCCGACGGATGCGCAGGTCATCCCCGCGCATCTGCGGATCATGCTGGTCGCCCACCCGCAGGGGCTGTCCGAGGCCACGCAATACGCGCTCGACCAGTTCGTGATGCGCGGCGGGCGGCTGATCCTGCTCATCGACCCGCACAGCGAGATGCAGGCCGCGCGCGTCCCCGCCCTGCCCGGCGCGCCGCGCGAGACGTCCTCCTCGCTCGACCGGCTGCTGCACGCCTGGGGGTTGGAGGCGCCGAAGGACCGCGTGGTGCTCGACCTGCGCGGGGCCTGGCGCGTGCGCGCCGCGCCCGGGGACCGCGTGCAGGCGGTGGACTACATCGCCTGGTTCAACCTGCAGGGCGACAGCCTGAACCGCGACGAGGTCGCTACCGCGCCGCTGGATCAGGTGACGGTGGCCTCGGCGGGCGCGCTGCGGCCGCGGCCCGGCGCGGGGGTGGAGTTCATCCCGCTGCTGACCAGCTCGCGCCAGTCCATGCTGGCCGATGCGGCGGAGGTGCGCGGCCAGCCCCAGGCGGCGCGGCTGCTCGCCGCCTTCCGCGCCGATGGCGAGCGGCACGTGATCGCCGCGCGCATCCGCGGCCACCTCGTCTCCGCCTTCCCCGAGGGCCCGCCCGCCCCGCCCGAGGGCGCCGAGCGCCCGGCCGATCTCCCCGCCCATCTGCCGCGCAGCGAGGGGCCGGCCAACCTCGTGGTGATCCACGACAGCGACATCCTGGAGGACCGCTTCTGGGTGCGCGTGCAGGAGTTCTTCGGCCAGGCGATCCCCACCCCCTTCTCGGGCAATGGCAGCTTCATCGTGAACCTCGCGGACACGCTGGCGGGCTCGGACGCGATGATCAGCCTGCGCTCGCGCGGCGAGAGCCAGCGCCCCTTCGAGGTGGTGGAGGCGATCCGCCGCGAGGCCGATGCGCGCTTCCGCCAGAGCGAGCAGCAGCTCACCGAACGGCTGCAGGCCACGGAGCGCCGGCTGCGCGAGCTGCGCCAGGGCGCCGGCGGCGGGGGCGAGCGCAACGCGACCCAGACCGTGATCACCCCCGAGCAGCGCGCCGAGATAGATCGCGCGCGCGAGGAGATCGCCGCCACGCGGCGCGAGCTGCGCGCCGTGCAGCTCGAGATGCGGCGCGACATCGAGGCGCTGGAGGGCTGGCTGCGCGCCGTCAACATCGGCCTCGTGCCGCTGCTGGTGGCGGCGGCGGCGGTGGGCA
>JBKBSR010000045.1:0-13273 GCA_046291055.1 Roseococcus sp. | reverse complement strand
CAGCAGCTTGCCGTGCCGCAGCAGCCCCATGGCGCGCCACATCCAGGGGCCGAAGGCGCGCTTGGCCGGCCGCCCATCGGGGCCGGGGCGCGAGAGCAGCGGCGGGGCGAGGTGCATCTCGACGCGCCGCGCGCCGGTGAAGCGCCGCGCGAGCTCGGCCCGCCAGGCGGGATCGGCGTGCAGCCGCGCCACCTCGTATTCGTCCTTGCAGGCCATGAGGCGATGGAGCTGGATGGCCACCGCCCGGTGCAGCCGCTCCGCCTCCGGTGCAGCGGACTGCACCTCGGCCAGGAAGGCGGCGTAGCGCCGGGCGTAGCGGGCGGACTGGTAGGCGGTGAGATCCTCCACCCGCCGGGCGATGAGGGCCTCGAGCGTCTCCGGCGCGGGTGGGGCGGGCGGCTCGGCGCGGCGGCCGGCCTCGAAGGCGGCCAGGTTGCGCTCCACCGCCGCGCCGTTCAGCGTGATCGCCTCGCGGATCGCCTCGCGGCCCAGGGGGATCATCCCGCGCTGCCAAGCCGCGCCGAGCAGCCAGATGTTGAGGAAGATGAGGTCGCCGAAGTCGCGCTCCACCGCGCGGGCGGCGTCCAGCGCCACCACCTCGTGCGCCGCGGCGCGCAGGCTCTCCAGCATGGCGGGCGCGTCGAGCCGGGTTTCGGGGTCGAGCACGAAGGCGCCGGTGGGCGAGGGATCGGCCGCCACCACCACCCGGGTGCGGGCGGGCGCCATCATGGGGCGGGCCGTGCGGCCCTGCGCGCCCACGAGATCGGCCGCGATCACCGCATCCGCGAGGCCCGGGCCGATGCGCGGGCTGGTCACCTCGCCGCCCGGCCGGCCAATGCGCATCTGGACATAGACCCCGCCGCCCTTCTGCGCGAGGCCGAGCATGTCGAGCGAGCGCACGGGCCGCCCCTCGATGTGCGCCGCCATGGCGAGGATGGCGCCCAGCGCCGTCACCCCCTGCCCGCCCACGCCGCAGAGCAGCAGGTTCCAGGCCTCGCCGGGCGCGGGCTCGGGCAAGGTGGGCGCGGGCGGCTCGGAGTCGAACACCGGCAGGGGCGGCATCGCCGGCTCCGCCCCTTCCAGTGTTAGGAAGGAGGGGCAGAAGCCCTGCAGGCAGGAGAGATCCTGGTTGCAGGCGGACTGGTCTATGCGTCGCTTGCGGCCCCATTCCGTCTCGATGGGCTCGACGGCGATGCAGTTGGAGGCGCGCGAGCAGTCGCCGCAATCCTCGCAGACGCGCGGGTTGATGACGGCGCGGCGCAAGGCCTTGGGGGCTTGGTCGCGCTTCCGCTGGCGGCGGCGCTCGGTGGCGCATTGCTGGTCGTAGATGAGCACGCTCACGCCCGGCGTCTCGCGCAGCGCCCGCTGCACGGCATCGAGTTCGGTGCGCGGGTGGAAGGTGACGCCGGGAGGGATCAGCGGATCGCCGCGGTGGCGGTCCGGATCCTCGCTCACGATGGCGATGCGCGAGACGCCCTCCGCCGCCACCTGGGCGGCGATGCGCGGCGCCGTCACCTCGCCCTCGGCGGGCTGGCCGCCGGTCATGGCCACCGCGCCGTTGACGAGGATCTTGTAGGTCATCGTCACCTTGGCCGCGATGGCGGCGCGGATCGCGAGAATGCCCGAATGGGCGTAGGTGCCATCGCCCATGTTGGCGAAGACGTGCCGGGTCTCGGTGAAGCGGTGCTGGCCGATCCAGGGCGCGCCCTCGCCGCCCATGTGCGTGAACAGGTCGCTCTCGCGGTTCATGTCCTTGGCGAGGTAGTGGCAGCCGATGCCGGCCAGGGCCCGGCTGCCCTCGGGCAGGCGGGTGGAGCTGTTGTGCGGGCAGCCCGGGCAGAAATAGGGGGTGCGGAGGCTGAGCGGTTCGCGCGCCGCCGCCGCCAGCGCATCGAGCTCCGCGAGCCGCGCAGCCAGGCGCTCGGTGCGCAGCCCCTCGGGCAGGGTGGCGGCCAGCGCGCGGAGGATCTGGGCGGAATCCAGCTCCGCGAGGTCGGAGAGCACGTCCTTGCCGCGGATGGCGGGGCGGTCGGGCAGGTCGTAGAGCGCCTCGCGGAGCTGGGATTCGAGGAAGGCGCGGCGGTCCTCCACCACCAGCAGCGTCTCGAGGCCGCGCGCGAACTCCCGCGCCGCCTCGCGGTCCAGCGGCCAGACGAGGCCGGGCTTCCAGATGACGAGGCCCATCATCCGCGCGAGCTCGGGCGTGATGCCGGCCTCCTGCAGCGCCTGGCGCAGGGTGGACCAGGCCTTGCCGCGCACCGCGATGCCGAAGCGCGGGTGCGGCGCGCGCCAGGGCCGCTTGTCGAACCCGTTGGCGCGGGCGAAGGCCAGGGCGGCGGGCAGCTTGAAGCGGCGCAGCCGCTCCTCGATGGCCAGCGCCGAATCCTTCAGCCGGATGTGCGGGCCGCCCTCGGGCATGGGCACGCCCTCGGGGGCCAGGGTGGCATAGGCGGCGGGATCCACCGTCAGGGTCATGGTCGCGTCCATGGTCTCCGCGACGCATTTCATGCCCACCCAGAGCCCCGCGAAGCGCGAGAGGGCGATGGCCTTCACGCCGAACTCCAGCACCTCGGCCACATCGGCGGGGTCGAGCAGCGGGATTTCCAGATCGGCGAAGCTGTGCTCGCAGCCGCTGGTCACGGTGGAGGATTTCGCCGCCGGATCGTCGCCCGCCAGGGCCAGCACGCCGCCCAGCGGGGCCGTGCCCGCACCGTTCGCGTGGCGCAGCACATCGCCCGAGCGATCGAGCCCCGGCCCCTTGCCGTACCAGATGGCGAAGACGCCCTGGCGCGTCGCGCCGGGCGCGAGGTGGATCTGCTGCGTGCCCCAGCAGGCGGTGGCGGCCAGATCCTCGTTCAGCCCCGGCTCGAAATGGATGTCGGCGGCGGAGAGGCGGGCGCGCTGCCGCCACAGCTCGCGGTCATAGCCGCCGAGCGGAGAGCCGCGATAGCCGCTGATGAAGCCGGCGGTGGCGAGGCCTCGCTGCGCGTCCAGCCCGCGCACCAGCAGCGGCAGCCGCACCAGCGCCTGGGTGCCGGTGAGCAGCGTCTCGCGCCCCGCCGCCTCCCAGCGTTCCTCCAGGCTGATCCCGGCCCGGACGATGCTGTTCATGGAACGCCTCCCGTGGCTGTTCGCGCTGGAAGGATGCCCCGAGGGATGCGAGAGTTCCTTCCATATTCTGTTGTGCGCTGCCGAAATTCCGGAAGGATCTTCCGCCATGGACGCGACCGACAAGCGCATCCTGCGCGCCCTGCACGCCGAGGCGCGGCTGACCAACGCCGAGCTGGCCGAGCGCGTGGGCCTCTCGCCCTCGCCCTGCTGGGCGCGGGTGCGCAAGCTCGAACAGGCGGGGGTGATCCGCGGCTATCACGCCGCGCTCGACCAGGCGAAGCTCGGCCTGCCGGACACGGTGATCATCGAGGTGATGACCGAGAAGCACGACGAGGCGCAGCTCGCCGAGTTCGAATCCGCCATCGCGGCCATGCCCGAGGTGATCGAGGCCTGGCTGGTCACCGGGGAATACGACTACGTGATCAAGGCCGCGGTGGGCGGCACGGCGGGCTATGAGCGGCTGCTGCGCGAGAAGATCTACCGCCTGCCCGGGGTGCGCCACACGCGCACCGCCTTCGCCATCCGCTGCCTCAAGCAGAGCTACACGCCGCGCCCGGCGTGATCACAGCGTCAGCCCGCCATCCACCACGATGGTCTGGCCCGTCACCATCGCCGCGCCGGCCAGCAGGAACACCATCACCTCCGCCAGGTCCTCGGGCTCGCAGCGGCGCTTGAGCACCGCCTTCTCGATGGACTGCACGCGCTGCTCGTTGGTCCATTCCACCATCCAGGTGGAGTTCACCGCGCCGGGTGCGACGGCGTTCACCCGCACCTCCGGCCCCAGCCCCCGCGCGAGGTTCTTGGTGAGCGAGATCACCCCCGCCTTGGTCGCGCCATAGGCCATGGAGGAGCCGGGCGCGTTGATCCCCGCGATGGAGGCGACCGAGACGATGGCCCCGCCCGCGGCCTTCAGATGCGGCGCGGCGGCCTTGCTGCAGCGGAACACGCCGAGCAGGTTCACCTCGATCACCGCCCGCCAGAGCTCCTCGGTGATGCGCTCGAGCTCGGTGGGCGGGATGGCGCTGCGCGTGCCCGGCGTGCCGGCGTTGTTCACCAGATAGTCGAGCCGCCCGAGGTCGCGCACCGCCTGCTCCACCATGCGCGGCGCGTCGGTGGCGCAGGCCACGTCGCCGGGGGCGGAGAGCGCGTCCCAGCCCTCGGCGCGCAGCGCCGCCACCGCCTCCGGCCCGCGCGGGTCGTCCGGCAGGTGGTTGATCGCGACCCGGCAGCCCGAGCGCGCGAGCAGCCGGGCGGTGGCGAGGCCGATGCCCGAGGCGCCGCCGGTGACGAGGGCGGCCTTCCCCGCGAGGTCATAGCGGATCACAGCGGGTTCTCCTTCATGCCGCGCCCGGCCATGGCGCCGATCTGCCGCAGCGCCTTCTTGAGCGCGAGCAGCTTCGCGTCGCGCTCCTCGAAGAGCTGTTCGGGCGGCCGCCCGCCCCAGTCGTAGTAGCCGCGGCCGCTCATCACGCCCGCATCGCCGCGCGCCACCAGCGCATCGAGGCTCGCGCTCGCGCCCGTGTCGGGCGGGGGGGTGTACATGCGGTTGCGGAAGGCGTGCTGCAGCATGGGCAGGCCGGTGAAATCCGCCTTGGCCATGATGCCCAGGATGGCGAAGCGCAGGGCGATGCCGTGCAGCGCGCTGTCGTCCACGTCCTGGGCGCTGGCGTAGCCCTCGTCGATGAGGAACTGCACCTCGGCCTGGAAGGCGGCCTGGATGCGGTTGGCGATGTAGCCGGGGATGAACTTCCTCAGCACGATGGGCGCCTTGCCCATCGCCTCCACCGCCTCCTTCACCGTGCGCAGCGCCTCGGGCTCGCAGTCGGGGCTCGCCACGATGTCCACCAGATCCACGATGTAGGGCGGCGTGTACCAGTGGGCGATGAGGGCGCGGCGCAGCCGGTGCTTCGGCATGAGCGGGAAGACGTCGAGGTAGCTCGTGTTGCTCGCCCAGATCGCCTCGGCAGGGGAGACCGCGTCGAGGCGCGCGTAGAGGTCGCGCTTCGCCTCCGGGTTCTCCACGATGGCCTCGACGATCAGCTCCGCGCCCTCCACCGTCTCGGCGAGGTCGGCATGGCGGGTGCAGGCCTGGGCGAGCTGCGCGCTGCCCCAGCCGCGCGGGGCCTCGCCCGCGGCCTCGAGCGTGGCCAGCGCCTTCTCCATCAGCCCCTGGGCGCGGGCGAGCGTCTCCGGGTTGCTGTCGGTGAGGCGCACGCGGTGCCCGCCCATGGCGAAGACCAGCGCCAGCGCATGGCCCATGGTGCCCGCCCCCAGCACCGCGACGCGCAACTGTCGGCTCATGCCCTTCCTCCCTCTGCCGCGCGGAGGGTGCGGCGCGGGGAGGGGGGCGTCAATCAGGCGGGGCGGGGTGCGGGGCGGGGAGGCTCAGGCGTAGCCGAGCCGCGCGTCGCGCGCGCGCGCGGCCGGGTCGCGCTGCTCGGGCGGGCCGTGGCCGCCGCCGCCGCTCGTCTCCAGCCGCACGATGTCGCCCGCGCGCAGCATCAGGTTGTCGGTCTTGGGCGGGATGGGCGTCTCGACGCCGTCACGGATCAGCATCAGCCGGCCCGTCGCGGCCGGCCCGCCGCCGGCGAGCCCGTAGGGCGCGTGCACGAAGCGGTCCATGTTCGCGGTGAAGAAGCAGGCGGGGCTGTCCACCCGCCACTCGCGGATCAGGCCGAGCCCGCCGCGATGCCGGCCCGCCCCGCCGCTGCCCGGGCGCAGCGCGTAGCGCGTGACGGTGAGCGGCATCTGCGCCTCGATCATCTCGATCGGGATGTTGCTGTTGTTGTGCATGCCCGCCGCATAGGCGTTCACCCCGTCCTTCGCCGGATGCGCGCCGGAGCCGCCGATCTCGATCTCCACCAGCACCTCGCGCGCGCCGGATTCCGCGACGGTCTGGAAGGTGGTGACGTAGCTGTTCCCGTAATAGGCGGCGGGGATGAGCTGCGGCACGGCCTGGTGCAGCGCGCCCATCATGGCGTTCAGCAGCCGGTGCCCCACGGCGATGCGGTGCGCCACAGGCGCGGGGTGGCGCGCGTTCACCACCAGCCCCTCGGGCGCGATGACGGTGATGGGCCGGTAGCACCCCGCGCTCATGTGCAGCGAGGGATCGGCGCAGCACATCAGCGCGAACATCACCGCCGCGTTGGCGCTGGCGAGCGTCGCGTTGATCGGCCCCGCCGCCTGGGGCGAGCAGCCGGAGAGATCCACCACCGCCGAATCGCCCGCGATGGTGAGGCGCACGGCAAGGCGCACCGGCTGGCCGAGCGCGATGCCGTCGTCGTCGAGGAAATCCTCGAACTCATAGGTGCCGTCCGGCATGGCGGCGATGGCCGCGCGCATCCCCGCCTCGCTCATGTCGAGGATGCGCCGCCCCGCCTCGATCATCGCCGCCGCGCCGAAGCGCCGCGCGAGCCGCAGCAGCGCCGCCCGCCCCACCTCCAGGCTCGCGATCTGCGAGGAGAGGTCGCCCAGCAGGAGATCGGGCTTGCGCACGTTCTGGCGGATCATGGCCCAGACCGCCTCGTTGCGCACCCCGCGCGCCAGCAGCTTCACCGGCGGGATGCGCAGCCCCTCCTGGTAGATCTCGGTGGCCTTCGCCGCGTAGCTGCCGGCGGCGAGCCCGCCCACGTCGATGTGATGGCACAGCGCGCCGACGAAGGCGATGCGCACCCCCTCGTGGAACACGGCGCGGAAGGCCAGGATGTCGGGCAGGTGCTGGCCGCCGCAGTAGGGGTCGTTGAAGATCACCACGTCGCCCTCCTCCCACTGCTCGGGGGGCAGGTGGTCGCCGAGCAGTGTGCGCAGCGCGTGCGTCATGGAGTTGAGGTGCGAGGGGATGCGCGCGGACTGCGCGAGGTTGCTGCCCTCGGCGTCGAACACCGCCGTGGAGTAGTCGAGCAGCTCGCGCACGATGGTGCTGCGGCTGGTGCGCCAGATGGTCACGTCCATCTCGGCGGCCGCGGCGGTCAGCGCGTTGCGGATCACCTCGATCTCGATGGGGCCGAGATGGGTCGTGGCCGTGCTCATGCGATCCTCCGCGCCACCAGCGCGCCCTCGGGGTCCAGCGCGGCGCGCCAGCCGCGCGCGATGACATGGGTGGCGAAGGCCTCCTCCACGATGGCGGGGCCCTCGATCACATCCGTCATGCGCAGCGCCTCGCGCCGCCAGACGGGCCATTCGGCGGCCTCCCCGCCCTGCCAGACGCGGCGCGCGCCGGGTGCGGCGGGGGCATCGGGCGCGGCGGGTGCGGCCTCCTCGGGCTTCTCCAGCCGGCCGATGGCGCTGGCGCGCAGCGTCACGATCTCCACCGGCTCGCCCTCGGCGGCGTAGGAGAAGCGGGCGCGGTGCGCGGCGTGGAAGCGCGCCTTCAGCGCCTCGAGATCCGGCGCCTCGGGCCAGGGCACGAGCAGCTCGAAGGCCTGGCCGTGATAGCGCAGATCGGCCGCGATCTCGATGGCGCGCCGCGCTTCCGGCACGCCATCCGCGGCGAGGCGCGCCTCGCCCTCGGCGCGCAGCGCGGCCAGCAGCGCCTCGATCTCCGCCTGGTTCGCGGCCTCCGCGCGCAGCAGGCGCGAGCGCGCGATGTCCTGCACCAGATCGCTGAACAGGATGCCGTAGGCCGAGAGGGTGCCGGGCTCGCGCGGGAAGATCACCTCGGCGATGCCGAGCTCCTCGGCCACCTCGGTCGCATGCAGCCCGCCCGCGCCGCCGAAGGAGAGCAGCGCGAAGTCGCGCGGGTCGAGCCCCTTCTCGAACAGCGAGAGCCGCACGGCGGCCGCGAGCTGCGCGTTGGTGACGCGCAGCACGCCCTCGGCCGCCTCCTCCACGGAAAGGCCGAGCTTCTCGCCGATGCGCGCCTGCATCGCCGCGCGCGCCGCCGCGAGATCGAGCGCCATGGCCCCGCCCAGGAAGAAGTCCGGATCGATCCGGCCGAGCACGGCGTGGGCGTCGGTCACTGTGGGCTCCTCGCCGCCGCGGCCGTAGCAGACGGGGCCGGGCCGCGCGCCCGCGCTGCGCGGGCCGACGGTGAGCCGCCCCGCCGCGTCCACCGCCGCGATGGAGCCGCCGCCCGCGCCGATGGTGCGCATCTCCACCATGGGCAGCCGCACGGGAAGGCGATCCACCTCGCCCTGGGTGACGAGGCCGATGCGATGGCCCTGCACCACGCTCACGTCGAAGCTCGTGCCGCCCATGTCCACGGCGACGAGGTCGGGCCGCGCGAGGCGCGACGAAAGCCGCTCCGCCGCCAGCGCCCCGCCCGAGGGGCCGGAGAGCAGCAGCCGCGCCGGCTGCTCGGCGGCGGTGCGCAGGCTGCACATGCCGCCATTGGACTGCACGAGGAAGACGCGCGGGCGGAATCCGCCCTCGCCGAGCCGCGCCTCCAGCCGCTCCAGGTAGCGCCGCACCACGGGCATCAGCAGCGCGTTGAGCACGGTGGTGGAGAGGCGCTCGTATTCCCGGATTTCGGGGCTGATGTCGGAGGAGAGGCAGACGGGCACGCCCGGCAGCGCGGCCTCCACGGCGGCGCGCAGCGCGCGCTCATGCGCGGGGTTGGCGTAGGCGTGCAGCAGGCCGATGGCGACGGCTTCCGGCTCGGCCGCGCGCAGCCGGGCCAGCACGGGCGCGAGGTCGCCCAGCGGCGTCTCCACGCTGCCGTCAGCGCGCATCCGCTCGGGCACGCCGAAGCGCCTGTCGCGCTCGATGAGGCAGGGGAAGGGATCGGGCGCGAGGCCGTAGATGTCGCGCCGCACATGGCGCGTGATCTCCAGCACATCCTCGAAGCCCGCGGTGGTCAGCAGCACGCCGCGGGCGAGCCGCCGCTCCAGCACGGCGTTGGTGGCGATGGTGGTGCCGTGCATCAGCAGGCCCACCTCGGAGAGCGCGAAGCCGAAGCGCTCCGCCGCCTCGCGCACGCCGCGCAGCAGCCCCTCCGAGGGGTCGGCCGGGGTGGTGGGCGTCTTCCACGCCGCCACCCGGCCCTGCCGCGCGTCGAGGATCTGCAGGTCGGTGAAGGTGCCCCCGATGTCCACCGCGATGCGGACGGGGCGCGTATCCGCCTGCATCAGCGCTGCCGTTCGAGGCCGATCTGCCGCACCACGCGGCCCAGCGCGGCGTTCTCCTCCGCGATCAGACGCGCCATCGCCTCGGGGCCGCGGAACTCCGCCGTCACGCCGCTCATCGCAAGCTGGCGCTGGAAGCGCTCGCTGCGCCAGGCCGCCTCGAAGGCGGAGAGCAGCGCGGCGCGCGTCGCGGCCGGCAGGCCGCGCGGGGCCATCATGCCCCACCAGATCAGCGTCTCCTCGTCCGGGATGCCCAGCGCATCGAGGCCCGTGCCCGTGGGCACCTCCGGGTGCTGGGCGCGCTGGGTGAGGATGAGGCAGCGCGCCCGCCCGTCGCGGATGGCGGGCATGGCCACCGCGATGGAGCCGCCATAGAGGTCGATGTGTCCGCCGGTGAAGGCCGTCAGCGTCTGCGCCGCGCCCTGGAAGGGCACCATGGTGGCGTCCAGGTTCAGCGCGCGGAACAGGCGCTCGGCCGCGAGGTGCATGTTCCCTCCCACGCCGTCCGTGCCGTAGGTGAAGCGGCCGGGCTGCGCGCGGATGGCGGCGATCAGCGCCTGCGCGTCGCGGATCGGGCTGTCCTGCCGCACGCAGAGGGTGAAGCCCGTGTGGCCGACGACGAAGAGCGGCTCGAGCTGATCCAGCGTGTAGCGCACCGTCATCACATGCGGCGCGGCGGTGAGCGGCGAGTTCGCGGTGAACAGCAGCGTCGTGCCGTCGGGCCGCTGCTCGGCCACGAACTGCGTGCCGATGGTGGAGGAGGCGCCGGGCCGGTTCTCCACCAGGATGGGCTGGCCGAGCTGCGTGCCCACCAGCTCCGCCAGCAGCCGCGCGAACACGTCGGTGCCGCCGCCCGGGGCGATGGGGACGATCACGCGGATGGGCCGTTCGAAGGATTGCGCGGCAGCGGGCGAGAGCGCCGCGAGCGCGAGGCCGCAGGCGAGGAGAAGGCGCTTCATCATGTCGGGGTCACTCCCATGGGATCAGCCGAGGGCCCGCGGCAGCCACAGCGCGATCTCGGGAAAGACGAGCAGCAGCAGCACGGCGAGGAGATAGGCCAGCAGGAAGGGCATCACGCCCAGGAACACGTCGGTGATCGGCCCCGGCTTCGGGCGCATGCCCTGCAGCACGTACATCACCGTGCCGTCGGGCGGGCTGATCATGGCGATCTCGACCATCATGGTGATCACCACCCCGAACCAGATCGGGTCGTAGCCCAGCGCCACCACGATGGGAAACACCACGGGCACGGTGGTGATGATCATGGAGAAGCCCTCCATGAAGGTGCCCAGCGCGAAATAGAGCGCGATGATGCACAGCATGATGGCCCAGGGCGGCAGCGGCAGCCCGGCGATGAGGCCCGCCAGCGCCTGCGGCACGTTGATGGTGGTCAGGATGTAGTTCAGCAGATAGGCGCCGAAGATGATGAGGCCGAGCAGCGCGGTGTTGCGCGCCGTGGCCTCGGCGCTCGCGTGCAGCATGCGCAGGGTGAGGCGGCGTTCCAGCGCGGCGAAACCCATCGCACCCGTCACGCCCAGCGCCGCGGCCTCCGTCGGCGTCGCCCAGCCGGCGTAGATGGAGCCGAGCACGAGCAGGATCAGCAGCAGCGTCGGCACCAGATCGCGCAGCGCGCGCAGCTTCAGGGACAGCGGCAGCGGCGGCGGCCTCTCCATCGGGTGGCGCAGCCCATGCGCGAGGATCAGCAGCAGGAACAGCGCGGTGACCAGCAGCGCGGGCAGCAGGGCCGCGACGTAGAGCGCGCCCACGCTCGTCTCGGTGATCAGGCCGTAGATGATGAAGGTGATGCCGGGCGGGATCAGGTTGCCCAGCGCCCCGCCCGCGGCGAGCGAGCCCAGCACCCAGCGCGGGCTGTAGGCGGTGTTCTGGAAATAGGGCAGCGCCACGCTGCCCATGGTGGCGGCGGTGGCCACGCTCGATCCGCTGATCGCCGAGAACACGGCGCAGGAGGCGATGTTGGTGTGCAGCACGCCCCCGGGCAGGCGATGGAGCCAGACGTTGAGCGCGCGATACAGCCGCTCGGAGAGGCCCGCCCGCAGCAGGATCTCTCCCATCAGCAGGAAGAGCGGCACCGCCACCAGCACGTAGTTCGAGGAGGGGCCCCACAGCGTCTGCCCCGCGAAGTTCCACCAGGGCCGGTCGCTGAACAGGAAGCCGGTGAGGAAGGCCAGCACGCCCAGCACGGCCGCGATGTACACGCCCGAGCCGAAGAAGACGACGAAGACGCCGATCAGCATGAGGATCTCGGCGATGGGCAGGGCGGCCGCGCCGGAGGCCGCCGCCACCAGCACCACGCCGAGCAGGCCGAGCAGGAAGACAAGGGCGATCACCCGCGCCCCTCCTTCGCCATCGCCACGGCCTGCAGCGCCTCCTCCGTCTCGTCCTGCAGCGAGCGGCTGCCCAGCAGCGCATCCAGGCGCCGCGGCTCGCCCAGAAGCAGGGCGAGGCCGGCTTCCAGCAGCAGCACCGCGCACATCAGCGCGAAGGCGATCAGCCCCACGGTCCAGATGCCCTGCGGCAGCACGAGCGGGACGCGCAGCGCGGAGTTGTCGTGCGCGTCGAACAGCGCGCTCTCCTCCCACAGCATCCAGCCGGCCCAGGCGATGAAGGCGGCGAAGCCCGCGAGCAGCAGCAGCGCCAGCATGTGCAGCGGCGCGCGCCAGCGCGGCGGCAGGCGGTTCACCAGCACGTCCACCCGGATGTGCGCGCGGCAGGCCAGGGTGTGCGCCAGCGCCCAGGCGATGCCGCAGGCGAGCATGTAGCCCGTCACCTCCACCGTGGCGGCGGAGGAGACGCCGAGCAGGTTGCGCCCCAGGATGTCGGCGGTGACGAACAGCGCGCAGAGCACGTAGTTCCAGCCCGCCGCCCAGGCCATCAGCGCCGCGAGCCCCGCCGCCCCGCGGCGCAGCAGCGCGGCGGCCCTGAGAAGGATCAACCGCCGAAGCGCACGCCGGAGATCGGCGCGATGACCTGGTTGTAGATCTCGCCGCAGCGCGCGCCGCAGCGGCGCACGAAGCCGGGCAGCACCACCTGCTCGAAGATGCGGCGCATCTCGGCGCGGTCGGCCTCGCTCGCTTTCACCTCCGTCATCGGCCGCGCGGCGAGGGAGTGGATGCGGCAGCCCGCGCGGTTGCCGATGTTGCAGTCGATGCCGTCGCGCGTCGCTTCCGCGCCCAGCGCCCATTGCCGGTCGGCGATCTCGCGGAAGGTCTCGTCCAGCAGGGCGCGCACCGCGGGCTCCTGGCGGTTGTACCAGGCGAGGTTCACGACATAGGCCGCCACCGCCCAGCTCACCGCGAGGTCGCTGATGTGCGTCGAGACCTCGGGCCAGCGCGCGGCGGCGCCGGAGCCGGAGCCGGTGATGGCGCAGTCCACCACCCCGCGTTCCAGCGCCGAATACACCTCCGGAAAGCCGATGGAGACGGGCTGCGCGCCGAGCGCCGTGTAGAAATCCACCAGCGAGTTGCCGAAGGTGCGGATGCGCCGCCCGCGCAGATCGGCGAGCGAGGCGAAGGGGGCGCGGCAGAACAGCACCTGCGCGGGGAAGGGATACATCGCCATGATCCGCACCCCGAAGCGTTCGAGGTCGCGGTTCGCCACGGGCGTCATGGCCTCGGCGATGCGCCGCGCGAGCGCGATGTCGGGCGCAAGGCCCGCCAGGTCCACCCCGTCCAGGATGGGCACGTCGCCCGAGAGGGTGGTCAGCGTGCCCGCGCCGATCTCTGCCTGGCCGGCGCGCACCAAGCGGATGATCTCGGCGCCGCCGAGGTTGCGCTCGGCATGGGTGGCGAGCGTCACCTCGATCCGCCCGCCGGAGCGCGCGCGCAGCCCGTCGCGCAGCAGGGGCTGGTCCACCAGCGTGTATTGCGGCTGGGTGGGGAGCGGCTGCGTCACCGCGGTGATGGCGATGCGCGGGCCGGGGGGGATGGCCGTCTGGGCGGCGGCGGTTCCGGCAAGGCCGAGCGCGGCGAGCGCGGCGAGCAGCGGGCGAAGCATGGTGGCGCGGACCTCCTCACGGCGGGGCCGCGAGCATGGCATGCGGGCCGCGCCACGCCAGACGGTTTCGCATGACAGGCCTGTCA
>JBKBSR010000044.1:0-13278 GCA_046291055.1 Roseococcus sp. | reverse complement strand
AGCCCGGCCAGCACCACCGCCGCTCCGGTGGGCAGATCGGGCAGGCGCGTGGAGGCCAGCGCCCCGGCCGCCCCCGCCAGCGCGCCGAACAGCGCCGCCAGGCCCAGCATGGCGGGCAGCCGGGCGGCGAGCATCCGCGCCGCCGCCGCGGGCACCACCAGCAGCGCCACCACCAGGATGAGGCCCACCGCCGGCAGCCCCGCCACGCAGACCGCGAGCAGCAGGGCGAGCAGCGCGAGGTCGAGCGCGCGCACCGGCAGCCCCTGGGCGCGGGCGAATGCCTCGTCGAAGCACAGGGCGCGCAGCGGCTGGAACAGCAGCGCCACCACCCCCGCGCAGCCCAGCGCCAGCGCCCCGGCCAGCAGCGCGTCCGCCTCCGTCATGGTCGCGGCCTGGCCCAGGATGAAGTGGGTGAGGCCGGCCTGCGCCGCGCCGGGCAGCGTCTGCGCCACCGACAGCCCCACCGTGCCCAGCGCGTAGAAGGCCGAGAGCACCACCGCGATGCCCGCATCGGGCTTGATCCGCCCCGAGGCGGTGAGGCGGCGCAGCGCCAGCAGGCCGAGCCAGCCCGTCACCGCCGCCCCCAGCAGCAGCGGCCCCAGCGCCCGCGCCTCGCCCCCCAGCGCGGCGACGAGCAGCGAGGCCGCCACCACCCCGGGCAGCGCCGCATGGCCGATCGCGTCCGCCAGCAGGGCGCGGCCGCGCAGCAGCGCGAAGCTGCCCACCACCCCGGCGGCGAGGCCGAGCGCGGCGCAGCCCAGCAGCACCACCAGGGTGTTGTGCCCGATCACGCCCCGCGCCCCCGGCCGGGCAACCCGCCGAAGGCGGCGGCGATGGCGGATTCGGTGAAAGCCTCCGCCACCGGCCCGGCGGCGACGAGGCGCCCGGCCAGGATCAGCACATGGTCGAAATGCGCCTGCACCAGCGAGAGGTCATGGTGCACCATCAGCACCGATTTCCCCTGGCGGACGAGGCCGTGCAGCACGGCGAGGATGGTCTCCTCCGTCACCGCGTCCACCGCGGCCAGCGGCTCGTCCATGAGGAACAGCTCCGCCTCCTGCGCGAGCGCGCGGGCGAGGAAGACGCGCTGCTGCTGCCCGCCGGAAAGCCGGCCGATCTGGCGCTCCGCGAGATCGGCGAGGCCCACCGCCGCCAGCGCCGCCCGCGCGGCCTCGCGCTCGCGCCGCGGCAGGGCGCCGAACCAGCGCGCGCGCGGCAGCCGCGCCATCGCCACCACGTCGAGCGCCGAGGCGGGGAAGCTCCAGTCCACGCTGGCGCGCTGCGGCAGATAGGCGACGCGGGCGCGCACCGCCTCGAGCGGCGCGCCGAAGAAGCGCGCCTCGCCCTCGGCCGGCACGAGACCGAGCGCGGCCTTGAGCAGGGTGGACTTGCCCGCGCCATTGGGCCCGAGAATGGCCGTCAGCCCCGGCGCGGCGCGCCAGGTGACGCCGCTGAGCGCGGGCCGGCCGTCATAGCGCACCGTCAGCCCCTCCACCGCGAGAGGCGGGGGGGCGGCGGCGGTGCGCAGCGCGGCGCCGTCGGGCATGGTCACAGGCGCCCGTTCAGCCCGCGCGGCGGCGGGTTGCCGCCCAGCGCGCGGGCGATGGTGGTGATGTTGTGGTCCATCATCCCCTCATAGGTGCCGGTGTAGGTGCCGGGCCGCCCCATCGAATCGGAGAAGAGCACGCCCCCCATGGCGAGGCGCTGCCCGCGCGCCCCGGCGCCCTCGATCAGCGCGCGGATGGCGCGGTCGGGCACCGAGGACTCCGCGAAGACGGCCGGGATGCGCCGCTCCACGATCAGCCGCACCAGGGATTCGATGCGCGCGAGGCTCGCCTCCGCCTCGGTGGAAAGGCCCTGGATGCTCTGCACCTCCAGCCCGTAGCGCGCGCCGAAATAGGCGAAGGCGTCATGCGCCGTCAGCAGCACGCGCGATTCGCGGGGGATGGGCGCCAGCACCTCGCGCGCATAGGCGTCGAGCCGGGCGTAGCGGCGCTGCGTCTCCGCCACCCCGCGCGCGTAGTCGCCGGTGCGGACCTGCGCGAGGGTGGCGGCCACGGCGGGCGCCGCCTCGGCCCAGAGGGTGGGGTCCATCCAGACATGCGGATCGGCGGCGTCGGGGTAGTCCTCGTTGGGGCGCAGCCTGTCGCGCGGGAGGGTCTCTGCGACGGCGAGCACCGGCCGACCCTGGCCGCGCGCGCGCTCGAGCACCTCGTTCATCCGGCCTTCCAGCCGGTGGCCGTTGAAGAACAGGGCGTCGGCGCGGAGAAGCCTGGCCACGTCCTGTCGGGTGGGGCGGAACAGGTGCGGGTCCACCCCCTCGCCGATCAGGGTCTGCACCTGGAAGGCCTCGCCCGCCACGCCGCGCACCAGGTCGGCCACCATGCCCGTCGTCGCCAGCGCGGTGGGCCGGGCCGGCTGGGCGCGGCCCGCCCGGGGCGCGCCCAGCGCCGGCAGGGCGAGGCCGAGCGCCAGCGCCATGCGCCGCGCAACGTCTCGACAGGTGTTCATGTCTTCACATATCCGTTTCAAATCAGTCGCTTAGCGAGAGAGATTGCGTCCCGGCCCCGGAACGTCAAGGCTGTCCTCTCGCGGCGGATGGCGGGCATGGGCGGCGGGGTGCGGATCAACGAGGACGAGGTGGTGGAACTGGCGGAGATGTTCCGCCTGATGAGCGACCCGACGCGGCTCAAGATCATCCTCGCCTGCCTGGACGAGCCGGCCAGCGTCGGGGCGATGGCGGAGCGGCTGGAGATTTCCGCGAGCCTCGTCTCCCACCATCTGCGGCTGCTGCGCGCGGCGCGCCTGCTGCAGGCGGACCGTCGCGGCCGCCAGGTGTTCTACGTGGTGGGCGACCCGCACATCCGCTCCATGCTGACCGACATGGCCGATCACGTGGCCGAGGGCGGCGAGGCCGAGATCGAGCAGGGCTGAGCCGCGGCGCGAGGCTTGCCGCTTCATGCGCGCCCCACTATGGTCCGCCCGCCTTGCGGGAGGGCTGCCGGTGCGTGCCGGCCGGCCCCGCGGGCGCAACAGGCGGCCGGCGGGGTCGCCGGGCGTCGGCCGTCGGAGCCGGCGCCTTCGGTGTTGGGGGCAGGGTGCGGAGCGTGATCGGGCGTATCTCACACATCTGGCGGGCGGCGGCCCTCGCCGTTCTTCCGTTCCTCGCGGCGACGGGCGCCTTCGCCCAGCCCGCCGCGCAGCCCATGGTCGGGGCGCCCACGCCCTGGGGCATGGGGCTGCAGGCCTCGGGCGGGCCGATCAAGGACGCGATCAGCGATTTCAACTCGCTGGTGTTCTGGATCATCGTCGGCATCACGATCTTCGTGGGCCTGCTGCTGGCCTGGGTGCTGTGGCGCTACAGCGCCGCGCGCAACCCCACCCCCTCGCAGACCAGCCACAACACCGCGCTGGAGATCGCCTGGACGGTGATCCCGGTGCTGATCCTGATCGTGATCGCCGTGCCCTCCTTCCGGCTGATCTACTACCAGGACCGCGCCCGCGACGCCGACTTCACCGTGACCGTCACTGGCCACCAGTGGTACTGGAACTACCGGATGCCGGATCACGGCAACTTCGCCTTCGACAGCCGGCCCGTCTACGACGAGGATCTGCGCCCCGGCCAGCTCCGCAACCTCGAGGTGGACGAGCCGCTGGTGATCCCGGTGGGGGCCACGGTGCGCGTGCTGACGCAGGGCGTGGACGTGATCCACAGCTTCTTCGTCCCCTCGCTCGGCGTGCAGAAGTACACCATCCCCGGCCGCACGCTGGAGACCTGGATGCGCGCCGACCGGCCCGGCACCTATTACGGCCAGTGCAACCAGATCTGCGGCGTGAACCACTGGTTCATGCCCATTCAGATCCGCGCCGTGCCGCGCGAGGAGTTCGAGGCCTGGGTGGCGAGCGCGCGCACGCGCTTCGCGCACACCATTCCGGGCAACGAGGCGCCGGCCCTTGCCGAGGGCGCGGCCGACACCATCCGTATCGCTGCGGCCCGCGAATGACCGCGCGCGGCTGACACAAGGAAAGGCGAAGCGAACATGGCCCACGCCGCGGACGCGCACCACGACCACCACGACCACAAGCCGGGCTTCGTGGCGCGCTGGTTCTTCAGCACGAACCACAAGGACATCGGCACCCTCTACATCATCTTCTCGCTGTTCGCGGCGATCGTGGGCATCGGGATCTCGTTCCTGATGCGCCTCGAGCTGCAGCAGCCGGGGATGCAGATCTTCGCCGACGGGCAGATGTGGAACGCCTATGTCTCGGCCCACGGGCTGATCATGGTGTTCTTCGTGATCATGCCCGCGCTGATCGGCGGCTTCGGAAACTGGTTCGTGCCGATCATGATCGGCGCGCCGGACATGGCCTTCCCGCGGTTGAACAACATCAGCTTCTGGCTGCTTGTGCCGGCCTTCCTGCTGCTCGGCGCCTCGCTCTTCGTGGGTGGCGGGCCCGGCGCGGGCTGGACGATCTATCCGCCGCTGTCGGACGACACCTACCAGTCCGGCCCGGCGATGGACATGGCGCTGTTCGCGCTGCACCTGGCGGGCGCGAGCTCCATCCTCGGCGCGGCGAACTTCATCACCACCATCTTCAACATGCGCGCCCCGGGCATGACGCTGCACAAGATGCCGCTCTTCGTGTGGTCCATGCTGGTCACGGCCTTCCTGCTGCTGCTGGCGGTGCCGGTGCTGGGCGGGGCGATCACCATGCTGATCACCGACCGCAACTTCGGCACGGCCTTCTTCGACCCGGCCGGCGGCGGCGACCCGGTGCTCTTCCAGCACCTGTTCTGGTTCTTCGGCCACCCCGAAGTGTACATCATGATCCTGCCGGCCTTCGGGATCATCAGCCACGTCATCTCGACCTTCAGCCGGAAGCCGGTGTTCGGCTATCTCGGCATGGCCTACGCCATGGTGGCGATCGGCGTGGTGGGCTTCGTGGTGTGGGCGCACCACATGTACACCTCGGGCATCGACGTGGACACGCGCGCCTACTTCATGGCCGCGACGATGATCATCGCCGTGCCCACAGGCGTGAAGATCTTCTCCTGGATCGCCACCATGTGGGGCGGGTCGCTGAAGATGGACACGCCCATGCTCTTCGCCGTGGGCTTCATCTTCCTGTTCACGGTGGGCGGCGTGACCGGCGTGGTGCTGGCGAATGCGGGCATCACGCAGATCCTGCACAATACCTACTACGTGGTGGCGCACTTCCACTACGTGCTGAGCCTGGGCGCGGTGTTCGGCATCTACGCCGGCATCTACTACTGGATCGGCAAGATGAGCGGCCGCCAGTATCCGGAAAAGCTCGGCAAGATCCACTTCTGGCTCACCTTCGTCGGCGTGAACCTGACCTTCTTCCCGATGCACTTCCTGGGCAACCAGGGCATGCCGCGCCGCTACCCGGACTATCCGGACGCCATGTGGGGCTGGAACCTGATCTCCTCGCTCGGTTCCTACATCTCCGTCGCCAGCTTCGTCTTCTTCTTCTACGTGATGTGGGTGACGCTGCGCCGCGGCGAGCAGGCCGCCCCCAACTACTGGGGCGAGGGCGCCACGACGCTGGAGTGGCAGGTCTCCAGCCCGCCGCCCTTCCACACCTTCGACGAGCTGCCGCGCATCCGCTGAGGCGCGCGGCGGAGACGGGGCCGGGATGAGCGACGCGACGATGCGCGGCAGCGAGGGGGGCATCGCCCCCCTCGTCGTGGCCGGCGGCTCCGAGGTGCGGGACTGGATCGCGCTCCTCAAGCCGCGGGTGCTGACGCTCGTGGTCTATACCGGGGTGGCGGGGCTGCTGGTGGCCCCCGGCGCGCTGCAGCCGGTGCTGGCGCTCACGGCCATCCTCTGCATCACCATCGCCGCCGGCGCCGCCGGGGCGATCAACATGTGGTATGACCGCGACATCGACGCGGTGATGCGCCGCACCCAGAAGCGCCCCATCCCGGCGGGCCGGATCAGCGCCGAGGGCGCGCTGGCCTACGGCGTTCTGCTGGGCGTGGGCTCGGTGGCGCTGATGGGGCTTGCCACCAACTGGCTCGCGGCCGGGGTGCTGGCGGGCTCGATCCTGTTCTACGTGGTGATCTACACCATGTGGCTGAAGCGCCGCACGCCGCAGAACATCGTCATCGGCGGCGCGGCCGGCGCCTTTCCGCCGCTGATCGGCTGGGTGGCGGTGACGGGCAGCGTGGACGTGCTGCCGCTGCTGCTCTTCGCCATCGTCTTCCTCTGGACGCCGCCGCATTTCTGGGCGCTCTCGCTGTTCGCGCACGGGGATTACCAGCGCGCGGGCGTGCCCATGCTGCCCGTGGTGGCCGGGGCGCGCGAGACGCGCCGCCAGGTGGTGATCTACACGTGGCTGCTGGTGCCGCTGACCCTCGCGCCCGTGCTGATCGGCTTCTCCGGCTGGCTCTACGGCACGGCGGCGCTGCTGCTGGGGCTGAACTTCCTGCGCCACGCCCATGCCGTGTGGCGCGAGGCGCAGGACGCCCGGGGCGTCTCCCTCGACGGCGATCTGGCGGCGAAGCGCTGCTTCAAGTTCAGCATCTCCTACCTGTTCCTGCTGTTCGGGGCGCTGGTGGCCGACCGGCTGTGGCTGGCATGACGGCCCCGCCCGACCGCCCCCCCGCGGACATGGCGATGACGGCGGAGGAACGCGCCCTGTTCGACCGCCGCCGCCGGGCGCGCAACTGGGCCATCCTGGCCGCGCTCGCGGCGCTGGTGGTGCTGTTCTACTTCATCTCCGTCGCGCGGCTGCTGCGCGGATGAGGCTCGAGCGGCCCGACCCGGCGACGCTGGCGCGGCGCAACCGCCGCATGGCCTTCGGCGCCTTCGGCTTCGTCGCCTTCATGGTCGGCGTCTCCTTCGCCGCCGTTCCGCTCTACGACCTGTTCTGCCGCGTCACCGGCTTCGGCGGCACGCCGATGATCGGCCAGGCCGCCCCGGGGGCGGTGGGGGAGCGGACCATCACCGTTCGCTTCAACGCCAACACCCAGCCCAACCTGCCCTGGCGCTTCACCGCCCAGCAGAACGCGATGACGGTGCGGCTGGGCGAGGAGGGCCTCGCCTTCTACACGGCGCGCAACCTCTCGAACGGGCCGGTGATGGGCGTCTCCACCTACAACGTCACGCCCGAGGTGGTGGGCCGCTACTTCCACAAGACCGCCTGCTTCTGCTTCGAGGAGCAGACGCTGGAGCCCGGCCAGACGATGGACATGCCGCTCGCCTTCTGGGTGGACCCCCGCATCGCCACCGACCCCGCGACGCGCGACATCCGCACCATCACCGTCAGCTACACCTTCTTCCGCAGCCTGAACGACGCCGAGCGCGCCGGCGCGCTCGCCAATGCCGGGCCGCATGTGGGCAACAGCCGTGTGCGCTGACGCGGATGGCTTGATCTCCGGCCGCCTTTCCGTGATGGATGCGGCAGAACCCACGCGGGGCCCAACCCGCCGAACCGACCAGGACTGAGCGATGGCAAGCACGCAGGAAGGCGCCAGCCCCTACAAGCACCCCTACCACCTGGTGGATCCTTCGCCCTGGCCGCTGCTCTCGGCCTTCGCGGGCGGTCTGCTGGTGACGGGCATCATCCTCCTCGCGCATTACGGCATGCGCTGGCCGCTCTATGCGGGCGTGGCCGGCGTGCTGGTCTGCATGTTCGGCTGGTGGCGGGACGTGCTGAAGGAAAGCCGCGCGCCCGGGCTGCACAGCCCGGTGGTGCGGCTCGGCCTGCGCTACGGGATGATCCTGTTCATCGCCTCGGAGGTGATGTTCTTCGTCGCCTTCTTCTGGGCCTATTTCCACTTCGCCCTCTATCCCGAGCACGTCTCGGGCGCGCAGCAGGCCATCTGGCCGCCCGCGGGCATCAAGACCTTCGATCCCTGGCACCTGCCCTTCCTCAACACGATGATCCTGCTGCTCTCGGGCTGCACGGTGACCTGGGCGCATCACGGCCTTCTGCACGGGGACCGCAAGGCGCTGATCGCGGGCCTCGCGCTGACGGTGCTGCTTGGCCTCGCCTTCACCGGGCTGCAGGCCTGGGAGTACATGGTGGCGCCCTTCCCCTTCACCGGCGGGGTCTATCCCTCGACCTTCTTCCTCGCCACCGGCTTCCACGGCTTCCATGTGATCGTGGGCACCATCTTCCTGACCGTCTGCCTGTTCCGCGCCATCGCCGGCCACTTCACGCCGGAGAAGCATTTCGGCTTCGAGGCGGCGGCCTGGTACTGGCATTTCGTGGACGTGGTGTGGCTGTTCCTCTTCGTCTCCATCTACTGGTGGGGCGCGGGCGAGATCGCGCCGCACTGACGCCTTCGCCACGGCGCGCTCGGTTCAGGAACCCGTCGCCGGTCCCGGCGGCGGGTTCTTTCTTGCGCGCGCTTCATACCAGCGGCCGATGATGTTGAACTCCTGAAGATGCGGTGCGGCCGCTGGTATGCCTGTGTTTTGGCGCGCAGCCGCCACGCCAACCCTGCGCGCGATACGAGCGGCATGTCATGCCGCCCGTATCAGGGCGCCTGCCCCGGCGCGCGCTGCGCGAGCTGCGCCTCGCGCACGCTCTCCAGGATCTCCCGGAACAGCCGGGCGGGCAGGGTGCCGCCGCGCACATCCTCCATGCCCGTGTTGTCGTCGTTCCCGAGCCAGACGCCGATCGCCACCAGCCCCGAAGGCAGGGCGGCGAAGCCGATGAACCAGGCGTCGCGGTGCTCCTGGGTGGTGCCGGTCTTGCCGCCCGTCGCCACGCCGGGCAGCGCGGCCTGGCGGCCCGTGCCGTAGCGCGTCACGGCCTGCATCATCTGCCGCATGCCTTCGGCGGCGGCGGCGGGGATCACCTGCGCCGGCTCGCTGCGCGGCACGGGCAGGGCGCGCCCCTCCGCCTCCACCCGCGCCATGCCGAAGGGGGTGATGCGCCGCCCGCCATTGGCCATGGCGGCATAGGCGGCCGTCATCTCGAGCAGCGTGACCTCGCCCGTGCCCAGCGCGAGGGAGGCGTCGCGCGGGAAGCGTCCGCGCACGCCCAGGCGCATGGCCACATCCGCCACCGCCCGCGGCCCGCCGGCCTGCTGCATGGCCCGAACGGCCGCGGTGTTCACAGAATGGGCGAAGGCCTCCTCCAGCGTGACCGCGCCGCGCGTGCGCCACTGCCCGTTGGAGGGAGACCATCGGCCGAGCGCGAGCGGCGCGTCGCTGATCGGGTCGGAGGGGCTCGCCCCCCGCTCCAGCAGGGCGAGGTAGCTGAACGCCTTGAAGGTGGAGCCCGGCTGGCGCCGCGCATCGGTGGCCCGGTTGAAGGGCGAGCGACGGAAATCCCGCCCCCCCGCCATGGCCCGCACCGCGCCCGTGGCCGCATCCAGCACCACCACCGCGCCCTGGGAGACGCGCGCCTCCCGCCCCGGCCCGTCGAGCAGCGCCGCGAGCCGCGACTCCACCGCCGCCTGCCAGCGCGCATCGAGGGTGGTGCGCACCACAAGATCCTGGCTGCCGGGGAAGGCGCGCGGGATCTCCTCGAACACCCAGTCGGCGAACCAGCCGCCATTGCGCGAGGGGCGCGGCGGGATGGCGAGCTCGCGCAGCGCCTGCTCATGCTGCGCCTCGGTGATGGCCCCGGTGGCGCGCATCGCCGCCAGCACCTCGCGCGCGCGCGCCGCAGCGCCCTCGGGATTGGCGCGCGGGTTGAAGCGCGAGGGCGCCTGCGGCAGCCCCGCCAGCACCGCCGCCTGCCAGAGCGTGACGCGCCGCGCGCTCACGCCGAAATAGACGCGCGCCGCCGCGTCCATCCCGAACACGCCCGCGCCGAGATAGACGCGGTTGAGGTAGATCTCGAGCAGCTCGTCCTTGGTGAAGCGGCGCTCCAGCCAGATCGCCAGCAGCGCCTCCTGCACCTTGCGGCGCAGGCTGCGCTCGCCGGAGAGGTAGAGGTTCTTGGCGAGCTGCTGGGTCAGCGTCGAGCCGCCCTGCACCACCTCGCCCGCCGTCCAGTTGGCGTGGATGGCGCGGGCGAGCCCCACGAGGTCCAGGCCGAAATGCGCGCGGAAGCGCCGGTCCTCGATGGCGAGCAGCGCGGCGGGCAGATGCGCGGGCATGTCGGAGAGGCGCAGCACCTCGCCGAACAGGTCGCCCTGGGTGGCGAGCAGCCCGCCCTCGCTGGTCTGCAGCGTCACCGAGGGGCGGCGCTGCTGCTCCAGCACGCGGTCGGCGCGCGGCATGTCCCAGGCGAAGAAGACCAGCAGCGCGGCGCAGGCGATCGCGCCCCAGATCAGCAGGATGACGCACAGCCGCAGAAGCCGCCCGCCGAGGCCGCGGCGGGCGGGGGGCTGGGCGCGGGGCTCTGGCCCGCTCGGGGGGCGCCGTGTGGTCCGGGGGGAGGCGGCGCGGGCCTCGGGGCGCGGCCGGGCGGCCGCCACACGGGGCATGAGGGCGCTATAGCAGGCGAATCGGGCGCTTGCACCGGGCGCGCACCGCCCACAAGTGACGGGGCGTTCACCTGGAGTTCATCCATGCCCCTCGCCCTGCGCCGCGCCCTGCTGGCCGCCCCCGCCCTGCTCGCCGCAACCCCCGCCCGGGCCGACTGGGCGCCGAGCCAGCCCGTGCGCCTCATCAACCCCTTCGCCCCCGGCGGCAGCCCGGACATCCTGGCCCGCGCCATGGCGCCGCATGTGCAGGCGCAGCTCGGCCAGCCCATGGTGGTGGAGAACCGCCCCGGGGCGGGCGGCATGGTGGGCGCGCGCTTCGCCGCGCAGCAGCCGGCCGATGGGCATGCGGTGTTCCTCGCCGCCATCTCGGCCGTGCTGGCGCCCTTCATGGCGCGCGAGCCGGGCTACCGCATCGAGGATTTCCGCCCCGTCTCCATCCTCACCGTCACGCCGCTGGTGCTGGTGGCGCGCGAGGGCTTCCCCGCCGCCACGGTGCAGGAATGGGACCGCGCGGTGCGCGCCGCGCCCGGGCGCTTCACCTACGCCACGGCGGGCATCGGCACGCCGCACCAGATGGCGGCCGAGCTCTACGCGAACCTGACCGGCGCGCAGATGACGCATGTGCCCTATCGCGGCACCGCGCCGGCGCTGACCGACATCCGCGCCGGCACGGTGGACTTCATGTTCGCCGACCTCGCGGCCGCGCTGGGGCAGATCCGCCAGGGCGGGCTCAGGGCCCTGGCGGTGACGACGAGCCGCCGCGTGCCCGCCATCGCCGAGGTGCCGACGATGGCCGAGGCGATCCTGCCGGGCTTCGAGGCCTATTCCTTCGTGAGCTGGTGGGTGCCCGCCCGCACCCCCGAGGCCGCGGTGCGCCGGCTCAACCAGGTGGCGCTGCACGCGCTCGCGCAGCCGGATGTGCAGGCGCGCATCCAGGAATTCGGCTTCCTCGCCGAGGGGACGACGGTGGAGCGCGCCGAGGCCTTCCTCCGCGCCGAGGGCGAGAAGTGGGCCGGCGTGATCCGCGCGCGGAACCTGCGCTTCGAGGAATAGCGCCGCACCGCTTGACCCCGCCCGTCAAGCGCCCCATTCCCCAGGCCGCGCCGCCCACGGAGCATCCGGCCGCGAAGCCGGCCGGCGCGCCCAGACCGAGCTTCCGGCCGGGCGCTCCCGCAGCGGCGCGAAAGCCCAGCGCGCGAAGGCGCGCGCCCGGCGCTTGAGGGCACGAAAAGACTCATGAACTGGATCAGCGAGTGGGCCCTGCCCAAGATCAAGACGCTCTTCGGCGGGGCGCGGGAGGTGCCGGACAATCTCTGGCACAAGTGCCCCTCCTGCGAGAAGATGATCTTCCAGAACGACCTGGAGGCGAATCTCCGCGTCTGCCCGCATTGCGGCCACCACATGCGGCTCGGCGCGCGCCAGCGGCTGGACGCGACCTTCGACGAAGGCTGGCAGCGCGCCGAACTGCCCAAGGTTCCGCTCGATCCCCTCAAGTTCAAGGACCAGCGCCGCTACGCCGAGCGGCTGAAGGAGGCGCAGGCGAAATCCGGCATGGAGGACGCGGTGCTGGTCGGCCATGGACGGATCGAGGGCGAGCGCGCCGTGGCCGCGGCCTTCGAGTTCGCCTTCATGGGCGGTTCCATGGGCGCGGGGGTGGGCGAGGCGCTGGTCACCGCGGCGCGCCTCGCCGTGCTGCAGGACGCGCCGCTGATCGTCTTCGCGAGCTCCGGCGGCGCGCGCATGCAGGAGGGCGCGATCAGCCTCATGCAGATGCCGCGCACGGTCATCGCCACGCAGATGGTGAAGGATGCCGGGCTGCCCTTCATCGTGGTGCTGTGCGACCCCACCACGGGCGGCGTCACCGCCAGCTTCGCCATGCTGGGCGACATCCAGATCGCCGAGCCCGGCGCGCTCATCGGCTTCGCCGGCGCGCGGGTGATCGAGCAGACGGTGCGCGAGAAGCTGCCCGAGGGCTTCCAGCGCGCCGAATACCTGCTGCGCCACGGCATCCTCGACATGGTGGTGAAGCGCGGCGAGATGCGCGCCACGCTGGCGCGCCTCATCCGCCTGCTGCACGCCGAGTCGCGGCCCGAGGCCCCGGCCGCCGCGTGAGCACCGACACGGGCGCCCTGGCGCCGGACCAGGCCAGCGCGCCGGCCTCCCGCGCCGAGCCGCTGATCGAGCGGCTGCACGCGCTGCATCCCAGGCTGATTGACCTCAGCCTCGGGCGGATGGAGGCGCTGCTGGCGAAGCTCGGCCATCCCGAGCGCGCGCTGCCGCCCGTGCTGCATGTGGCCGGCACCAACGGCAAGGGCAGCACCTGCGCCTTCCTGCGCGGCATCGCCGAGGCGGCGGGGCGGCGGGCGCATGTCTACACCTCGCCGCATCTCGTGCGCTTCCACGAGCGCATCCGGCTGGCCGGGGAACTCGTCTCCGACGCGGCGCTGACCGAGGCGCTCGAGGAGGTGGAGCGCGTGAACGCCGGCGCGCCCATCACCGTCTTCGAGATCACCACCGCGGTCGCGCTGCTGCTGTTCAGCCGCGCGCCGGCGGATGTGCTGATCCTGGAGGTGGGGCTCGGCGGGCGCTTCGACGCGACCAACGTCATCGCGCGGCCGGCGGT
The DNA here is from genome assembly GCA_046291055.1 of Roseococcus sp. Taxonomy (GTDB): domain Bacteria; phylum Pseudomonadota; class Alphaproteobacteria; order Acetobacterales; family Acetobacteraceae; genus Roseococcus. The sequence goes on along the minus strand of JBKBSR010000044.1, from coordinate 241 downwards.
GACCGCGATCACCAGCATCTCCATGGACCACATGGAGTTCCTGGGCGACAGCCTCGCCAAGATCGCCTTCGAGAAGGCGGGCATCCTCAAGCCCGGCGTGCCCTGCGCCACCGGCGCGCAGCGTCCCGAGGCGCTGGAGGTGATCGCCGCGCGCGCCTCCGAACTCGGCGCGCCGCTGGCCGCGCGCGGGCGGGAGTGGGAGATCGAGGGCGGCGTGTTCCGCGATGCGCGGGGCGCCATC
>JBKBSR010000043.1:0-13313 GCA_046291055.1 Roseococcus sp. | reverse complement strand
GCTGCGGGACCGCCGGCTGCGGCTGGCGAACCTCGGCTACCTCGGCCACATGTGGGAACTCTACGCCATGTGGGCCTGGATCGGCCTGTTCCTCGCCGAACAGGGGCTGCCGGGCGAGGCTGGGGTCTGGACCACGCTGGTGGTGGGGGCGGGGGCCATGGGCTGCGTCGGCCTCGGCCTGCTGGCCGACCGCTTCAACCGCGCGCGCATGGTCGCCGCGGCGATGCTGGCGAGCGGCGCCTGCGCCCTGCTGCTGGGCGGGACCGCCGGGCTGTTCCAGCCGCTGACGCTGGCGCTGGCCTTTCTCTGGGGCGTGACGGTCGTGGCCGATTCCGCGCAGTTCAGCGCCTGCACCACGCTCTGCGCCCCGCCGGAGCTGACGGGCACCATGCTCACGGTGCAGACCTGCGCGGGCTTCCTGCTGACGGTGCCGGTGATCCAGCTCATGGGCTGGGCGGTGCCGGCGCTGGGCTGGGGCGGGGCCTTCGCCCTGCTCGCGGCGGGGCCGCTGCTCGGCGCGCTGGCCATGCGGCGGCTGGCGCCGCTGCTGCCGCCGCGCTGAGTCATGCCAGCGGCCGGCCAGCGGCCGCACTGCCCTCTCACGAGGCGAGAATGGCGACCGCCCGTATCAGGCCTGCCGCCCGGCCGCGGCGTCGAGCAGGCGGATCACCTCCGCATCCTCCAACTGGTGGAAGTCGTCATAGTGCGCGCCGACGCCCCAGAAGGGCTCGGGCTCGCAGAGGCAGACCACCTCGTCCGCCTCCGCGCGCATCGCCGCCACCGCCTCCGGCGGCGCGACCGGCACGGCGAGGACGAGGCGCGCCGGGCCGCGGCGGCGCAGCGCGTGCAGCGCCGCGCGGGCCGTGGCGCCGGTGGCCAGGCCGTCATCCACCACCACCGCCGCGCGGCCGCGCGGATCGGGCCGCGCCCGCCCGGCGAGGTAGAGGCGGCGACGGCGCTCGATCTCCGCCAGCGCCGCCTCCTGCGCCCTGGCCAGATAGGCCTCGTCCGCCCCGGTGGCGCGCATGATCTCCGGGTTGAGCACCGTCTCGGCCGTGCCCTGCCCGTCCACCACCGCGCCGATGGCGAGTTCGGGCTGGCGCGGCGCGCCCAGCTTGCGCACCAGCAGGAGGTCGAGCGGCGCATCGAGGGCGCGCGCCACCTCCGCCGCCACCGCCACCCCGCCGCGCGGCAGCGCATGGACCACGGGCCGCTCGAGCCCCGCCTCGCGCAGCCGCGCGGCGAGCAGCCGGCCCGCCTCGGCGCGGTCCGCGAAGCGCGCCCCCCGCCTCATGTGGCGAGCGCCTGCTCGAGCGGCAGCGCCGCCTGCCCCAGCGCCGCCGCCACGGCCGGATGCAGGATGCGCCCGGCATGCACGTTGACGCCGCGCGCCAGGTGCGGGTCCGCCGCCGCCGCGCCCCGCCAGCCGCGATCGGCGAGCTGCAGCACGCAGGGCAGGGTGGCGTTGTTCAGCGCCACCGCCGAGCTGCGCGCCACCGCGCCGGGCATGTTGGTGACGCAGTAATGCACCACCCCCTCCTCCACATAGGTCGGCGCCGCATGGGTGGTGGGGCGGGAGGTCTCGACGCAGCCGCCCTGGTCTATGGCCACGTCCACGATCACGCTGCCCGGGCGCATCCGGCGCACCAGATCGCGCGGGACGAGGCGCGGCGCCTCCGCCCCGGGCACCAGCACGGCGCCGATGAGCAGATCGGCCTCCAGCACCGCGCGCTCGATGGCGTCGCGGGTGGCGAAGAGGGTCTCCACCATGCCGCGGAACTCGACATCCAGCGCGCGCAGCGCGGCGGGCGCGCGGTCCAGCACCGTCACGCGCGCGCGCATGCCATGGGCGATGCGCGCGGCGTTCGCACCCACCACCCCGCCGCCGAGGATCGCCACCCGCGCCGCCGGCACGCCCGGCACGCCGCCGAGCAGGACGCCCGCGCCGCCCATCTCCTTCTTCAGGCAGCGCGCGCCGACCTGCACGGCCATGCGCCCCGCCACCTCGCTCATCGGCGCCAGCAGGGGCAGGCCGCCATGCGCGTCCGTCACCGTCTCGTAGGCGATGGCGGTGACGCCGCTCTCCATCAGCCCCCGCGCCTGGGCCGGGTCGGGCGCGAGGTGGAGATAGGCGAAAAGCACCTGTCCCGGCCGCAGCCGCACCCATTCGGCGGGCTGCGGCTCCTTCACCTTCACCAGCAGCTCGGCGGCGGCGTAGACCTCCGCGGCGTCGGCGGCGATGGCGGCGCCGGCGGCGCGATAGGCGTCGTCCTCGAAGCCGATGGCCGCGCCGGCGCCCGTCTCCACCAGCACCTCATGCCCGTGCGCGACCAGCTCCCGCACCGCGGCGGGCACCAGGCCCACGCGGTATTCATGCACCTTCACCTCGCGCGGAACCCCCACGCGCATCGCACCCTCCCTGACTCCGACCGGCCCGATCAGCGCATGCGCCCCCGCCTTGCGCCGTGCGCTGGCGCAAGGCGGGGCGCGCCCCGGAGGTCCAGGCTGGTTTCGGGCGGGCGGCCCGCCCGATCGGGAGAGGAACCATGGCGAGCACCGGCCTCGAGGTCTGGGACAAGAGCCTGCAGACCACGAACATCTGGCTCGACGAGATCATGGAGGAGCTGGGCCCCGACCGGCAGACGGCCTGGCACGCGCTGGGCGCGGTGCTGCGCGCCCTGCGCGACCGCCTGCCGATCGAGCTGGCGGCGCATCTGGGCGCGCAGCTCCCGCTCATCCTGCGCGGAGCCTATTACGACCAGTGGCGGCCCGGCGCGCCGCATGAGCCGGTGCGCCACCTGGACGAGTTCCTGGCGCGCATCGAGGAGAATCTGGGCCGCGGCCGGCCGATGAACCCCGCCGATGCGCTGGCCGCCTGTTTCCGCACCCTGGCCCGGCATGTGGACAGGGGACAGATCGAGAAGCTGCTCGGCGCGCTGCCCCACGGCATCCGCGCCGCGCTGGACGAGGCGATCGCCGCCTGATACGGCCGGCCGAACGGCCGGACGTATCGCGCGCAGGGTCGGTGTGGCGGCTGCGCGCCAAAACAAGGGCATACCAGCGGCCGCGCCGCCTTCTCGCGGGTCAAGGACAGCGGCCGTTGGTATGAGGCGGCCCGGCCGGAGGGGAAGGGGAGGGCGCCCATGGGCGTGAAGGACATTCTCGTGCATCTCGACGCCGCGCCGCCGGGCCCGCGCCTCGCGCTCGCGGCCGATCTGGCGCAGCGCCTCGGCGCGCATCTCGCGGGCCTCTTCGTGGTGGAGGCGCCGCTGCCCGTCATCGCGGCGGCGGATGGCGGCGGCGGCATCGCCCTCGCCGCGCTGCTCGAACAGCTCCGCGAGGAGGAGCTGGCGAAGGCGGCGCGGCGGAAGGGCGAGTTCGAGGCGGCGCTGGCCCCCTTCGGCCTGGCGGGGGAATGGCGGCAGGAGGAGGGCGCGGCCCTCGGCATCCTGCACCGCCACGCGCGCCACGCCGATCTTCTGGTGCTCGGCCAGCCCGAGCCCGATGACGGCGCGGCCATGGCGCGCGTGGAGGCGACGCTCTTCGCCAGCGGCCGGCCCCTGCTGCTGGTGCCCCATGCCGGCGCGCCCGCCCGCACCGGCCGCCGCGTGCTGATCGGCTGGAACGCCAGCCGCGAGGCGGCGCGGGCGCTGCACGACGCGCTGCCGCTGATGGCCGGGGCCGAGGCGGTCACCGTGCTGGTGGCCAATCCCGAGGACACGCCCGGCGCGCATGGCGAACAGCCCGGCGCCGACATCGCCCGCCACCTGGCGCGGCACGGGCTGCCGGTGAGCGTGCAGGTGGTGACCAGCCCCGAGCTCGGCGCCGGAGAGCTGCTGCTCAACGCCGCCGCCGATCTCGGCGCGGATCTGCTGGTGATGGGCGGCTACGGCCATTCGCGGCTGCGCGAATGGGTGCTGGGCGGGGCGACGCGCACCCTGCTGCGCGAGGCGACGCTGCCGGTGCTGATGTCCCACTGATACGGCCGGCCGTATCGCGAGTCGCGGAAGCCGGCCGCTGGTATGAGAGGGGGCGGCAGGCGCGCGCCCGCCGCCTCACCGCATGCGCGAGGCGAGGCGGAAGCGCCGGCCATCCTCGGCGAAGCGCCCGTAGCCCTCGTGGTGCAGGGTGCGCCGCGGCCCGGCCCCGCCCTCGCGCCACGCCTGGCGGACCTCCAGCACGAACATGTCGTAGCGGTTCACCTCGCGGGTGTCCGCGACGACGCATTCGAGGTTGGCGAAGCACTCCTCCACCAGCGGCGCGGCCACCGTGCGGGCGGGGCGGGCCGTCAGGCCGAAGGCGGCGAACTTGTCCACCTCCCGCCCCGAACAGTTGCCCACCGCCACCACCTGCCGCGCGAGGTGGGCTTCGGGAATGGCGATCACGCATGCGCGCGTCTCGCGCAGGGCGGCGAAGCTGAAGTTCCGGCCGCTCACCACGCAGCCGATCCGCGGCGGCTCGAACTCCATCATCATGTGCCAGGACATGGCCATGACATTGGGCCGTCCGTCCCGCAGCGTGGCCAGAAGCACCACCGGCCCGGGCTCGATGAGCTGATAGACGCGCGAAAGGGGGAAGCGCCGCCGCACGGCTCAGCACGCCCCGCCGAGGGGCCGGCGCGGGGGCCGTGGGGCGCGCCACGGAGGAAGCGCGCGCCGCAGCCCCGGCGAAGGAGAGGCCGCCGGCATCGCCGCGGAGCCTGACGCCGCCGCGGCGGCGGGGCAAGGGGAATGTCGGGGCCGAAGGGGCGCGGCCCCGCCCGGCGTCAGCCCTCCAGCACGCCGCGCGAGCCGCCGATCATCGCCAGGAACTCGCGCCGCGTGGCGTCGTTGCTGCGGAACTCGCCCAGCATGCGCGAAGTGACCATGGACACGCCCGGCTTGTGGATGCCGCGCGTGGTCATGCACTGGTGCGCCGCCTCGATCACCACCGCCACGCCCTTGGGCTTGAGCACGCTCTCGATGGTGTTGGCGATCTGCGCCGTCAGCTTCTCCTGGATCTGCAGTCGCTTCGCATAGGCCTCGACGACGCGCGCGAGCTTGGAGATGCCCACCACGCGCCCGTTGGGCAGATAGGCGACATGGGCGCGGCCGATGATGGGCACCATGTGGTGCTCGCAATGGCTCTCCAGCCGGATGTCGCGCAGCACCACCATCTCGTCGTAGCCGTCCGTCTCCTCGAAGGAGCGGGCGAGCATCTCGACCGGGTCCGTCGCGTAGCCGGCGAAGAACTCCTCATAGGCGCGCACCACCCGGGCGGGCGTGTCCACCAGCCCCTCGCGGTCCGGGTCGTCGCCGGCCCAGAGCAGCAGGGTGCGCACGGCGGCCTCGGCCTCCTCGCGGGTGGGGCGCGGCAGGGCGCTGGCCGTCGGCTCCGCGGGCTGGGTCTTGGGCACCTGGATGTTCATGACGCGGTGGATTCCTCGGTTCGGGCACGCCCCCCGGCGGGGCGGGCCGTCAATGGCGAGTCGGCAGATGGGGCGATGTCGGGGGCGCGCAAGCGTGCCCCGCGAGAATCCCCGCCCGCGCGTCAGATCACCAGTTCGATGAGGAAGGGCGCGGGGCGGGCGAAGCTCTGGGTCATCAGGTCGCCCACCTCCTCGAGCGTGGTGGCCGTCGCGGCCTCCACCCCCATGGCGCGGGCGAGCTGCGCCCAGCCGATGTCGGGGTTGCCCAGATCCATCATGTCGAGCGCCGTCCGCCCCGGGTTGGCCCCCACATTTCGGTATTCGCCGAGCAGGATCTGGTATTTGCGGTTGGAGAGGATGAGGGTGGTGACCGGCAGCCGCTCGCGCGCCTGGGTCCAGAGCGCCTGCACCGTGTACATGGCGCTGCCATCGGCCTGCAGGTTCAGCACGCGCCGCCCGCCGCCGCCGATGGCCGCGCCCGTGGCCAGCGGCAGGCCGCAGCCGATGGCGCCGCCCGTGATCTGCAGCCAGTCATGCGGGGGCGTGGCGTGGGTGGCGGGGAAGAAGCCGCGGCCGTAGCTCACGGATTCGTCCACCACGATGCAGTCCTCCGGCATCAGCGCGCCGACCAGCCGCGCCAGCCCCTCGGGCGAGGGCGCGCCGCGCGGCGGCTCGGGGCGCGGGCCGGCGTCGGGCATCGCCGCCTTCGGCGCGCCCAGCTCCTCGGCCAGGGCGCGCAGCGCGGCCTCCGCGTCCTGCTCGGGGCGCGTCAGCACCGTCACGCTCGCGTGCTCCGGGTAGTGCTTGGAGGGCATGTTCGGATAGGCGAAGAAGCCGATGGGCGCCTTGGCGCCGACGAGGATGAGGTGCTCCACCTCCTTCAGCCGCTCGATCGCCACATCGGCCGGATAGGGCACGCGCTCGAGCTGCAGCCGGCCGCGGCCGCGCTGGAAGCGGCTGTTGGAGGTCTCGGCCAGCAGCTTCGCCCCGGTGTGGGCCGCGATGCGGTTCGCCTCGATCTGCGCGGCTTCGGTCAGCGCCATGGCCCCGCCCAGCAGCACCAGCACGTTCTTCTTCTCGCGGAGCACGCGCGCGCAGGCGCGGATGGCGTGCATCTCCGCCTGGGGGGTGGCGGGCACGGGCAGCGGCTCGGCCACCACCCCGCCCTCGTCCCAGCAGGTGTCGGAGGGGAGGACGAGGGTCGCGATCTGCCCCGGCGCGGTGCGCGCGGCCTGCACCGCCACCGCCGCATCCGCCCCCACCTCCCGCGCGCGCGCCGAGGTGCGGACCCAGTGCGAGACGCCGCGCGCCCAGCCCTCCGTGTCGGCCGTCAGCGGCGCGTCATAGGGGCGGTGATAGGTGGCCTGGTCGCCCACGCAGTTCACGATGCCCGAGCGCGCGCGCCGGGCGTTGTGCAGGTTGGCCAGGCCGTTGGCGAGGCCCGGGCCGCAATGCAGCAGCGTCACCGCGGGCTTGCGCGTCATGCGCCAGTAGCCGTCGGCGCAGCCGGTCACCACATTCTCCTGCAGGCCCAGCACGCAGCGCATGCCGGGAATCCGGTCCAGCGCGGCGACGAAATGCATCTCGCTGGTGCCGGGGTTGGAGAAGCACACCTCCACCCCGCTCTTGAGAAGGGTGTGGACCAGGCTTTCGGCGCCGTTCACGGGATCGTCCCTCGCATGTCTTTACGCGGGCGGGAGCCTGGGCCGAAGATCGCGCCCCGGCAAGACAGGGGCGGGCGATGCGTCATCCTCTCGTGAAGGTGGGCGTGCTCGGCTTCGCCTGCGGGGCGCTGGCCTTCGCCGCCTTCCACCAGGGCACGCAGCATGTGCTGCACAACTACGCGCAGAACTGGCCCGCCCTGGCCGCGGCGCTCGGCCCCATGCCGGGCCCGGGCTGGAACCTCGCGCCGGTCGCCGCGCCGGCGCTCGCCGGGTTCGGCATCCCCGTGCTGGCGGCGCAGCTCCTCTGGGGCGGCGCCTGGGGCGTGCTCATCGCGGCGCTGATCCGCTGGGCGCATCTGCCCGATCTGCTGACCGGCGCGCTGGCGGGCGGGCTGGGCGCCACCCTCGCCGTCAGCCTCGGCCCCCTCGCGCCCGAGGGGCTGGAGCCGGCGCTGGACGCGCACAGCCTGCTGCGCTGCCTGGTGCTGAACGGCGGTTTCGGCTTCGGCGCGGCGCTCTTGATGCGCCCCTTCGGCATCCAGCGCCCCCTCCGCCGCGGGCATTGAGCGGCCGCGCCGCGCGCGCCATATCGCGCGCATGGACCTGACCGAGCTGCGCGTCGCCCCCGACCCCGCCGACCCGCGCCTGACGCGGCGGGTCGCCGGCCTCGACGAGGCCGGCCGCCCCGTCGAGACCAGCGTGACGATGGAGCGCCCGCTGACGCTCTACCTGAACGGGCAGGAGATCGTGACGATGATGACGATCCTCGACCGGCCCGAGGATCTCGCCGTCGGCTATCTGCTCAACCAGGGCATGCTGCGCGCCGAGGACCGCCTGACCGCGGTGGACTACGACGAGGATCTCGGCGTCGTCGTCGTCCGCACGGAGGCGCGCACGGATTTCGAGGAGAAGCTGCGCAAGAAGACGCTGACCAGCGGCTGCGCCCAGGGCACCGCCTTCGGCGACCTGATGGAGGGCTTCGCGCAGGTGCGGCTGGACCCCGAGGCGCGGCTGCGCACCAGCGACCTCTACCGGCTGCTGCACCGGATCAACACCATCCCCTCGCTCTACCTCGAGGCGGGGGCGATCCATGGCTGCGCCCTGTGCCGCGCCGACCAGCCCATCGTTTACATGGAGGATGTCGGCCGCCACAACGCGGTGGACAAGATCGCGGGCTGGATGTTCCGCGAGGGCGTCTCCGGCGCGGACAAGCTGTTCTACACCACCGGGCGCCTCACCTCCGAGATGGTGATCAAGACGGTGCGGATGGGCATTCCCATCCTGCTCTCGCGCTCGGGCTTCACCGCCTGGGGGGTGGACCTCGCGCGTGAGGCGAACCTGACGCTGATCGGCCGCGCCAAGGGCAAGCGCTTCACCGTGCTGGCCGGCGAATCCCGCCTGATCTTCGACGCCGACACCCGCTATGTGCCGGAGGAGAGCGCGAAGCACTGGCGCAAGAACAGCGCCGAGGCGCTGGACGCCGGCGCATGAGGGATCTCACCCAGGGCGTGGTGCTGGCCGGCGGCCTGGCGCGCCGCATGGGCGGGGGCGACAAGCCGCTGCGCCTTCTGGGCGGGCGGCCGATGCTCGATCACGTGCTCGCGCGGCTCGCGCCGCAGGTGGCCGCCGTGGCGCTCAACGCCAATGGCGAGGCGGCGCGCTTCGCCGCCTATGGGCTGCCCGTCTGGCCCGACACGCTGCCCGGCCACCCGGGGCCGCTGGCGGGCATCCTCGCGGCCATGGAGGCCTCGCCCCTGCCCTGGGTGGTGACGGTGCCGGGCGATTGCCCCTTCCTGCCGGCCGATCTGGTGGCGCGGCTGCACGCGGCGCGCGAGGCGGCGGGAACGCCGCTGGCCTGCGCCGCTTCGGGCGGTTTCGCGCACCCGCCCATCGCGCTCTGGCCCGCCGCGCTCGCGGAAGATCTGCGCGCCGCCATCGCGGCCGGCGAGCGCAAGATCGACCGATGGACCGCCCGGCACGGCGTGGCGCAGGCGGAATGGCCCATCGCCCCGCATGACCCTTTCTTCAACGCCAACACGCCCGAGGAACTGGCCGAGGCCGAGGCGATCTTGCGCGCGGAGGCCATTTCGCCGTAACCCTTCGGCCAGGGTTGGGTCAGTCAAGGCCAAAGGGAGGCCCGCATGAAGGCCATCATCACCGGGATCATCGCCGCCGCCGCATTCGCCGCCGCCGCCGCCTTCGTCCTCGACACGCGCGTGCAGCAGACGGCCGACGAGCGGTTCCAGACCGCCGGCGTGCGGCTCTGATCCCCCGCCGGCGCGGGGTCATACCAGCCGCGTGACCGCCGGCCGCATCATCCCGCCCCGGGCGCGATCTCCAGCCAGCCTTCGGCGCGCATGCGCGCCGCATCGCCGGGCAGCAACAGCACGGTCGTCGTCGCGCTCTCCACGATGGCCGGGCCGGTGAGCCTCTGCCCCGCCGCCAGGGCCTCGAAGCCGAAGACCGGCAGGCGCCGCTCCCCCTCCTCCAGCCGGCACAGGCGCTCGCCCAGCGGCGAGGCGGGCAGCGCCGCGCCCGCCGGGCGGCGGGGCGGGGCGGGCAGCACGCCGCGCGCGGCGGCGCGCGCCGTGACCAGCACCACCTCCTCGCCCGGCAGGTCATAGGTGAACAGGGCGCGGTGGCGCGCGTGGAAGGCGTCGCAGAGCGCCGCGCGCGTGGCGGGCACGCCGTCGAGCGGCACCGTCACCTCGAACACCTGCTCGCCGTAGCGCATGTCGGCCGCGCGGCTCAGCGCGATCTCGCCGCCATGCCAGCCGGCCAGCCGCGCCCGCGCCTCCTCCTCCAGCGCAGCGAAGAGCCCGGCCAGGGCGGCGTCTTCCGGCAGCCCCTCGACGCCAAGCACGCTGCGCGCCGTCTCGAAGCGCAGCTCCGTCTGCAGCATGCCCCAGGCCGAGAGCCCGGCGGCGAAGAGCGGCACCGCCACCCGCGCCATGCCGAGATCCCGCGCCACGGCGCTGGCGTGCAGCCCCGCCGCGCCGCCGAAGGCGAGCAGCGTGGCCCCGCGCGGGTCCACCCCGCGCCGCACCGTCGCCACCCGCACCCCGTCGGCCATGCGCGCGTTCACGAGCCGGTGGATGCCGAGCGCCGCCGCCTCGGCCGGGAGGCCGAGCTGCGCGGCCAGCCGCCCCACCGCCGCCCGGGCCGCCGCCTCGTCCAGCCGCTGCGCGCCCCCGAGGAAGGAGGCCGGGTCGAGATAGCCGAGCACCAGGTTCGCGTCCGTCACCGTCGGCTCCGTCCCGCCGCGGCCGTAGCAGGCGGGGCCGGGCCGCGCCCCGGCCGAGCGCGGGCCGACCTGCAGCGTGCCCCCGGCGCCGAGATGCGCGATGGAGCCGCCGCCCGCGCCGAGCGTGATGATGTCGAGGCTGTCCAGCGCGATGCGCTCGCCCCCCACCTCGCGCCCGCGCCCCAGCGCCGCCACGCCATCCGTGACGAGCGCGATGTCGGTGGAGGTGCCGCCCATGTCGAAGGTGACGATGTGTCTGCCCGGCCGATTCAGACCTCCGCGCCCTTCGGCGCTGCGGTCATCGGGCGGGGGTTGGCCCGGCCGATTCAGACCTCCGCGCCCTTCGGCGCTGCGGTCATCGGGCGGGGTTTGGCCCGGCCGATTCAGACCTCCGGGCCCTTCGGCCCTGCGGTCATCGGACGGGGGTTGGCCCGGCCGATTCAGACCCTCCTCCTCCGCCGCCCCCAGCCCGCGCCGCGCCAGCGCCACCGCCGCCGCCACCCCGCCCGCGGGGCCCGAGAGCGCCGTGCCGGCCGCGAGCCGCGCGGCCTCGGCGATCGGACTCACCCCGCCATGCGAGAGGATGACGAAGACCGGCGCGCCGCAGCCCGCCGCGCGCAGCCGCTCTTCCAGCCGCCCGAGGTAGCGGGCCACGGGCGGGCCCACATAGGCGTTCACCGCCGCGGTGGAGAAGCGCTCGTACTCCTTGATCTGCGGCAGCACATCGGCCGAGCAGGTGACGTAAGCGCCCGGCAGCGCGGCGCGCACGCGCGCGGCGGCCGCGTGCTCGTGGCGCGGATCGGCCCAGGAATGCAGGAAGCAGATCGCCACCGCCTCCACCTCCGCCGCGCGCAGCGTGGCGATGGCGGCGTCCAGGCTTGCGAGATCGAGCGGGATCTCCACCCGCCCGTCCGGGCGCAGCCGCTCGCGCACGGGCAGGCGCAGCCGGCGCGGGATCAGCGGCGGCGGCGCGGGCAGGCGCAGGTCGTAGCGCGCGGGCTTCAGCCCCTCGCGCATGGCGATCACGTCGCGGTGGCCCTCGGTGGTGAGCATCGCCGCGCGCGCGCCGCGCCGCTCCAGCAGCGCATTCGTCGCCACCGTGGTGCCGTGCACGATGCGCACGGTGGATTCGAGCAGCTCCGCCAGCGTCAGGTGCAGCGCGGCCGCGAGGTTGGCGAGGCCCTGCATCACGCCCAGGCTCTGGTCCTCGGGCGTGCTCGCGGCCTTGGCGAGATGCTCGTTCCCCTCTTCGTCCACCCCCACCACGTCGGTGAAGGTGCCGCCCACATCCACGCCGATCACGTAGCGCATCAGATCAGCCCCTCCGCCTGGTCCTCCGCGATGCGCGCGGGGTCGCGCCGCGCCGGGTCGCCCCAGCCGCCGCCGCCGGCCGAGCGGACCTCGATCACCTCGCCCGGATGGATCACCACGCCCGTCTCCTTGGTGCGCAGCAGCCGCTCCGAGCCGTCGGCGCGGCGCAGCGCGTAGCGGTGGGGCGGGCTGTCCTCGCCGCCGCAGATGCCCGCGCTGCCGTGGCGCGCGCCGTCGCCCGCGGTGTTGGCGCGGGCGGGCCCGTCGCTTTCCACCACGAGTTCGAGCCGCGCGCCGAAGCCCCCGCGGAACTCCCCGCGCCCGGCCGAGCCGGGCAGGAACTCGTGGTGGCGGACATGCAGCGGGAAGCGCGCCTCGGCCATCTCCACGCTGCCGAACTTCAGCCCGCCCACGCTGTGCCATTCCCCCGCGCAGGACCATCCATCGCCGCGCGCATGGCCGCCGCCGCCCGGGCGCGCATGGAACAGGTGCCAGACGAAGCGCCGCCCCGGCCGCCGCGCGTCGCGCCCCGTGATCGCGATGCGGAAGCGCCGGCCCCAGCCGCCCATGGCGCGCTCGGGGCAGCAATGCTGCATGGCGCGGATGATCGCCTCCACGATCTCGTTGCTGCAATGGCTGGTGCAGAGCGTCACCGCCGCCCCCTCGCGCGCCCAGACCACGCTCCCCTCGCGCGCGAGGATCCGCAGCGCGCGGAAGGCGCCGTCGTTCTTCGCCACCTCGGGGTCGAGCAGATAGGCGAAGGCCATGCTCACGGCGCTGACCATGTTCGGGTAGGAGGAGTTCACGAAGCCCGCCACCTGGTCGTCCGACTCCGAGAGATCCACCGTCAGCGTCCCGCCCTGCTTGGTGCATGTGGCGCGGATGGCGATATCGGTGCGGCCGTGCCCGTCATCGTCCAGGAAGGCCTCGCCCTTCCATGTGCCGTCGGGCCAGGATTCCAGGATGCGCGCGGCGTGGGCGTGCGAGAGGGCGAGAATCTCCTCCACCGCGCCGAGCAGCGTGGCGGCGCCGTGCTGCGCGGCCAGCGCCGAGAGGCGCTCCGCCCCCAGCTTCGCCGCGCCCACCATGGCCGCGAGGTCGCCCTCGAAATCCCGCCCGATGCGCGTGTTGAGCGCGAGCATGGCGACGAGGTCGCGCCGCAGCGCCCCGTTCTCGCCGAGGCGGATGGGCGGGATGCGCAGCCCCTCCTGCCAGATTTCCGTGGCGGCGGGGTTGTAGCCGCCATGGGTGGCGCCGCCGATGTCGCTCTGATGCGCGCGCACCACGGCGAAGAACAGCGGCGCCCCCTCGGCGAACACCGGCAGCACGATGGTCAGGTCCGGCAGGTGGGAGCCGCCATGCCAGGGATCGTTCAGCAGGAACACGTCGCCGGGGCGCATCTCCCCGGCGAAGGCCTCGCGCACGGCGCGCGCGGCAAAGGGCATGGCGCCGACATGCACGGGGATGTGGTCGGCCTGCGCCACCAGCCGCCCCGCCGCGTCCGTCACCGCGATGGAGAAGTCGCGCGAGGAGTTGAGGATCTGGCTGTAGGCGGTGCGCAGCAGCGCCTCGCCCATCTCCTCCACGATGGCCGAGAGCCGCGCCTCCAGCACCGCGAGCGTCACGGGGTCCATGCCTTGCCTCCTCCCTTGGCGGGGGCGGGAGGGTGGCGCATCCTGCCGCGCGC
>JBKBSR010000401.1:0-2446 GCA_046291055.1 Roseococcus sp. | reverse complement strand
CCGTCTTCTGGCGCGACGGTCTGGAGGTTTTGGCGTGCTCGCCCGAGGTGGCGTCTGCCTTCGCCGCCATGGTTTGCGCCCAGGCCGAGCTCGGCCCTGCGGCCTGCCTGGAGGCGGGCCTCGGGCTCGCGCGCGCCTTCGACCTCGACTGGCGGCCCGGCCACCTCCCCCGCCCGGCCACGGGCTGCGAGATGGAGCTCGCCGCCGCGCGGGCGCTGGCGGGCGCGCTCACGGGGGGGCTCGCCGATGCCCGGGTGGCGGCCGAACTGGCGGAGGCGGAGGCGGCCGCGCGCCGCGGCGACGCGCCCGGCTGCCTGATCGGCGCAGCGCGGCTGCGCGCGGCCTGGTTCGCCCGCTTCGGCCTCTCGCCGCCGCCGCGCTGAGGCGGCGGGCCCCGCGGTTGCCAAACGCGCCGGGCTGGGGCAACCCCTGCCCGGCGCCGCCCGGCGCCCCTCCCGGAGACCCTGTCCATGGCGCGGCGCCTCTGGCCCGTCCTCGTCTGCACCCTCGCCTGCGCCTGGGCGCTCTACGCCTTCGACTGGCCCATGGTGGGGCGGGCGCTGCTGCGCTTCGACCTCGGCCTGTTCCTCGAGGTCTGCCTGCCGGTGGGGCTGCTGCTCTTCCTCGTGCGCTCGCTGCGCTGGGCGGCGGTGGCGGGCATCGCCTTCACGCCCGGGCTGCTCTGGCGCACCCATGTGCAGACGGCGCTCGCTCTCGCCACCGCCGCCGCGACGCCGGTGCAGGCGGGCGAGGCGCTGAAGCTGAAATTCGCGCGCGACCTCACCGGCAAGGACTATGCCTCGCTGGGCGGCGCCTTCGCGGTGGAGCGGCTGGCCGATGGGGCGGTGCTCTTCGGCATCGGCGCCATCGGCTTCGGGCTGGCCGGCGCCTCGGGGCTTTGGCTGCTGGCCGCCTCGGCGCTGCTGGCGCTCTGCGTGGCGCTGGCGCCCTTCCTGCTGCGGCGGCTGGCCGGGGCGCGGCTGCCCCCGCGGCTGGCCGCGGCGCTCGGGCCGCTCGCGCAGTACCGGCCCTCGGCGGCGCGGATGCTGGTGCTGGGCGGCTGCACCGTCGCGAAATGGCTGATGGTGGTGCTGATGTGGCAGACCACCTTCGCCGCGGCGGGCATCGGCCTCGGCTTCGCGGACACCGCGCTGGTGGTGGTGCTGGTCACGCTCTCGGTCACCGTCTCGCTGGTGCCGGGCGGGATCGGCGTGGCCGAGGTCTCCACCCGCGCGCTGCTGCTCTGGCTCGGGGTGGAGCCGGGGCTCGCGGATGCGGGGGCGCTGCTGCTGCGGCTGCTCACGCCGCTCGTCATCGGCATCGGCCTGCTGCACGGGCTGTTCCTGCTGCGCGGCCGCCGCGCGGCCGGGCGGGGCTGAGCCATGGCGCGCCTCGCCACGCCGCTGCTCTTCGCGGGGCTGCTCGGCCTGTTCTGGTCGGGGCTGTTCCATCTACACCCGCCGCTGGGCTGGGTGGATCCGGGCCTCTACATCCACTGGTTCCTGCTCGCGCCCGAGAACGCGGCGCACCGCGACCTCGACTACCACGGCGCGCGGCTGACCTATGTGCTGCCGGGCTTCCTGCTCTACCGCCTGTTCGAGCCCGCGCTGGCGCAGGCGCTGCTGGTCAGCGGCTTCTACTTGCTGGGGCTGCTGGCGCTGCACCTGCTCTCGGGCGCGCTGCTGCGCGGCGTCGCGGCGCGGGCGGTGCTGCTGGTGGCGCTGGGGGCGAACCCGCTCTGGGTCGGCGCCTTCGCGCGCGGCTATGTGGATGGGCCCTGCATGGCGCTGGGGCTGCTTGCCCTCGCCTGCCTGCTGCGGCCCACGGCGCCGCCCGGGGCGCTGCGCCATGCGCTGGCGGGGGCGCTGCTCGTGCTCGCGCTCTGCGCCCATGCGCTGGGCGGGGGCATGGCGGCGCTGGCGGTGGCGGCGGTGGCGCTGCTGCGCGCGCCGGGCTGGCGCGCCCGGCTGGTCAACGGCGCGGCGGGGCTGGCGGGCGTGCTCGGGGCCTTCCTCGCCCTCGGCCTCGCGGCGCGGGCGCTGGGCCTGCCCTTCCTGTTCGTGCAGGCCTTCTGGACGCCGCTGCGGCTTTCGGTGGACGGCACCTATGACGGCTTCGCCCTGCCCGCCTCGGCCTGGCTGCCCTTCGCGCCCCGGCTGCTGATCCTGCCGCTGCTCCTGGCGCTGCCCGTGCTGGCCTGGCCGGTGTTGCGCGCGGAGGGGCGGCGGGGCCTCGCCCTGCTCGCCGCCATCCTCGTGCCGCTCCTGCCGCTCGCGGCCTGGTTTTTCCGCTCGGCCTCGCTGCTGCAGTTCCACTTCTACGCGAGCTACCTGCAGCTCGCCCTCGCCCCCGCGCTGGTGGTCTTCCTCGCGCGGGCCGAGCGCGCGGGGGCGCTGCCCGGGCGGCGGGGGCTCGGGCTGCTCCTCCTCGCGCTCGGGCTGGCGCT
>JBKBSR010000042.1:0-13398 GCA_046291055.1 Roseococcus sp. | reverse complement strand
GCCGCAGATAGGCGCGCGCGAACAGCCCCATGGCGGCGGTGACGGTGGCGAGCAGCGCGGCGTCGGTCTTGGCGATATGCGCCTCCACCATCAGCACCATGCCGCCCGCGAGCATCGCCCCCGCCAGCAGCGCCGCCCGCCGCCCCACCAGCAGCCGCCCGAACTCGAAGGTGGCGAGCACCGCGAGCAGCGCGCCGAGCAGCGAGGGCAGCCGGTAGGGCCAGATCTCCCGCCGCGAGCCGAGCCCCGTGGCCTCTGCCAGATGCACGGCCGCCGCCTGCGCCCAGTGGATGCCCACGGGCTTCTTGTTGCGCTCCTCCGCGCCGACGCGGATGCGGATGTAGTCGCCGCTCTCGACCATCTGGCGGGTGGCCTGGGCGAAGCGGCTCTCGTCGCGGTCGCCGGGCGGCAGGGCGAAGAAGCCCGGCAGGAAGAACAGCAGGCAGAACAGCACGAGCGCGAGGCGCGGGCGGCGTTCCGCGCGCGCCGCGGCGGCGCCGAGCCAGAGGTCGAGGCGGGAGGGGGGCATGGGCGGCGCGCCGTCTAGCACGGGCCGGGGGGCGCGGCCATAAACCCCGCATGTCGGTTCCCTCACCCGCCCGCCGCGCCGCCGCGCATCTGCTCGAGACCGTGCTGGAGCGCCACCGCGGGCTGGAGGAGGGGCTCGATTCCCTGCCCGCGATGGAGGCGCGCGACCGGGCGGCGGGCCACCGCATCGCCGCGGCGGTGCTGCGGCGGCTGGGCTCGCTGGATGCGGCGCTGGAGCCCTTCCTGCACCGCGCCCCGCCCGCCCCCGCCTTGCGCGCTCTCAGGATCGGCGCGGCGGAACTCCTGCTGCTCGGCACGCCGGCGCATGCCGCCGTGGCCTCGGCGGTCTCGCTCGCGCCGCGGCCGCTGGCGGGGCTGGTGAACGCGGTGCTGCGCCGCCTGGCGGCGCAGGGCCCCGCGGCGCTGGAGGGGCTGGACGCCGAGCGGCTGGACACGCCCGCCTGGCTCTGGGCCGCCTGGCACGCCGCACATGGCGAGGCGGTGCGCGCCATCGCCGCCGCGCACCGGGCCGAGGCGCCGCTCGACCTCAGCCTCGCCCCCGGCGCGGCGCCGCCCGAGGGGGCGCTGCTGCTGCCCACCGGCACGGCGCGCCTGCCCCCCGGCACGCGCATCACCGATCTGCCCGGCTTCGCCGAGGGCCGCTTCTGGGCGCAGGACGCCGCCGCCGCCCTGCCCGCGCGGCTGCTTCACGTGAAACACGGCGAGGCGGCGGCCGATCTCTGCGCCGCGCCGGGCGGCAAGACCGCGCAGCTCTGCGCCGCCGGCGCCCGGGTCATCGCCGTGGAGCGCGAGGCCGCCCGCCTGCCCCGGCTGCGCGAGAACATGGCGCGGCTGGGCTTCGCGCCCGAGATCATCCACGCCGACGCCGCGCGCTGGCAGCCCCCCGCGCCGCTGGACGCGGTGCTGCTCGACGCGCCCTGCACCGCCACCGGCACGCTGCGCCGCCACCCCGATGTGGCGCACCTGAAGCGCCCCAAGGACGTGGCGAAGCACGCCGCCGAACAGCGCCGGCTGCTCGAGGCGGCGGCGCGCATGCTGCGCCCGGGCGGGCGGCTGGTCTTCGCCACCTGCTCGCTGCAGGCCGAGGAGGGCGAGGCGCACCTCGCGCATCTGCCCGAGGGGATGCGCCTCGATCCCATCCGGCCCGAGGAGCTGCCGGGCCTGGAGGCCGCCGTCACGCCGCAAGGCGCGCTGCGCACCCGGCCCGACATGCTGGCCGATCGGGGCGGGATGGACGGGTTCTTCGCGATGCGCCTCGTCAGGGCGTAGCGGCTAGTCCACCCCCGGCGGCAGCAGCGAGACATGCGCCGCGACGATGCGCCAGCCCTCGGGCGTGCGCAGCCAGGTGTGGGACTGCCGGCCGATCCGGTCCCCGCCATGGCGCTTGAAGGTGGTGTTGGCGGTGGCGAAGTCCCGCCCATAGGTGGTGATGACGGTGCGGATCAGATCCCGCCCGAAGGGCCCCTGGCGCGCGGCGCGGAAGGCGGCGATCTCCTCCCAGCCGTGCAGGTTCTCGCCCACGCCGTAGCGCAGCGTGTGCGGGCTCTTCCAGAACAGCTCGTCCAGCACCGCCACGTCGTTGGTGGTCAGCGCCGTCTCGTAGCGCATGAAGGCGGCGGTGACCTCGGCCACCACCTCGGGGATGTTGATCTCGTGCATGGTCTCAGACCTTGGGTTCGGGCGCGGCGCAGACGCCGAGCCTCTCGAGATGCGCGGCGAGGCGGAACAGGCTCGCCTCCTTCCAGGGGGCGGCGATGAGCTGCACGCCGATGGGCAGCCCCCCGGGCGCGCCGATGCGCGCGGGCTCGGCGATGGGGGCGGCGATGACCGGCAGCCCGATGCAGGAGATGGGCTGGGTATAGACGCCGAGATTGGGCCGCACCGGGATGTTCTGCCCGTCCACCTCGATCATGTCCTGGCCGATCCTCGGCGCGACATAGGGGGTGGCGGGGGCGAGGATCACGTCCACCTCGTCGAACAGCCGCAGCGCCTTCGCCTGGTAGGCGGCGCGCAGCCTCTGCGCCTGCTGCACCCAATGGGCCGGCAGCAGCGCCCCGGCCAGGAAGCGGTCGCGCGTCGCGCGGTCGAAATCCTGCGGGCGGCGGCGCAGGTTCGGCAAATGGAGGTTCGCCCCCTCGGCCATGGTGATGAGGAAGGCCGCCGCCCGCCCCAGCGCCGCGTCGGGGATGGTGACGCGCCGCGTCACGCCCAGCGCGCGCGCCACCGCCTCCACCGCCGCGAAGGCCTCGGCATGGCCGTTGCGGGCGAAATGATCCTCGGCCACGGCGATGCGCAGCCCGCCGATCTCCGCCACCGCCGAGACGGGCTCCACCCCGCGCCACTGCTGCGCGCGGTCCAGCGGGTCATCCCCCTGCAGGGCGTTGTAGGCCAGCGCGAGGTCCGCCACGTCGCGCGCGAAGGGGCCGAGATGGTCGAAGCTCGCCGCGAAGAGGAAGGCGCCGCGGCGGGAGAGCCGGCCATAGGTGGGCTTGAGGCCCCAGATGCCGCACAGCGAGGCCGGCACCCGGATGGAGCCGTTGGTGTCGCTGCCCAGCGTGATCGGCACCAGCCCGTCGGCCACCGCCACCGCGCTGCCGCCGGAGGAGCCGCCGGCCATCCTCTCCCGCGCATGGGGATTGCGGCAGGGGCCGTAGTGCTCGTTCTCGGTGGTGAAGCCGTAGGCGTATTCGTCCATGTTGAGCGCGCCGAGCATCACCGCCCCGGCCTGCGCCATCCGCTGCACCAGGAAGGCGTCGGCCGCGGCGGGCGGGCTGTCGCGCTCGATCTTCGCGCCCGCCAGCGTTGTCACGCCCGCGAGGTCGAACAGGTTCTTCACCGCCACCGGCACGCCCGCCATGGGCCCCGGGTCCTGGCCCGCGGCCACCTTGGCGTCCACCGCCGCGGCCTCGGCGCGGGCCCGGGCGGCGGTGACCTCGGTGAAGGCGTTGGAGAGGGCGTTGCGCGCGGCGATGTCGGCCAGGCGCTCCTCCACCACATCGGCGGCCTTGCGGCGGCCGGCGCGGATTTCGGCCGCCAGCGCGGCGGCGGAGAGGAAGCGGCTCACTTCCCCGCCTCCCGCCCGGCGACGAAGACCGGCGCGGCCTCCTCGGCGGGGCCGAGCGGGGCCTTTTCCACCAGCGCGGCCATGCGCGCGGCAAGGGCGAGGTTCATCGCCACCCCGGGCAGATGGGCGGGATCGAGCGGCAGGCCAACGGCGGCGGCGGCCTGGACGGCATAGGCGGCGGGGTCGAACTCGGGCATGGCGCGTCCTCCTCGGCCGCCCCTCTCGCGCGGCGCGCGGGCGGTGCGAAGGGGGGAGGGGGCCGGAACGCGCCGCCTTCGCCCGGCATCTGCGCCCAAGCGGGGCAGGGCTGCCGCCCCCTTGGGCAGCGCCGCATTGACCCCGCCCGCGCCCCCTGCCAATCCCCACCGCCATGTCCGCGACCCCCGATCTCCGCACCGTCCGCGCCTGGCCCTTTGAGGAGGCCGCGAAACTGGCCGACCGCCTGGCCGCGCAGGGGAAGACGATGGCGCTGCTGGAGACGGGCTACGGCCCCTCGGGCCTGCCGCACATCGGCACCTTCGGCGAGGTGGCCCGCACCACCTGGGTGCGCCGCGCCTTCGCCGCCATGACCGGCCTGCCCACCCGCCTCATCGCCTTCAGCGACGACATGGACGGGCTGCGCAAGGTGCCCGACAACGTACCGAACCGGGAGATGCTGGCCCAGCACCTCGGCAAGCCGCTGACCCGCATCCCCGACCCCTTCGGCACCCACGAGAGCTTCGGTCACCACAACAATGCGCGGCTGCGGGCGTTCCTCGACGCCTTCGGCTTCGAGTACGAGTTCGCCTCCTCCACCGACTACTACGCTTCCGGCCGCTTCGACGCCGCGCTGCTGCGCATGCTGGCGCTGCACGAGGAGGTGCGCGCGGTGATCCTGCCCACCCTCGGCCCGGAGCGCCGCGCCACCTATTCGCCCTTCCTGCCCATCCATCCGAAAACGGGCGTGGTGATGCAGGTCCCGATGGACGAGACGCATCCCGAGCGCGGCACCATCGTCTGGACCGACCCCGAGACGGGCGAGCGCTTCGAGACGCCGGTGACCGGCGGCGCCTGCAAGGCCCAGTGGAAGGCCGACTGGGCGCTGCGCTGGTATGCGCTCGGCGTGGACTACGAGATGTCCGGCAAGGACCTGATCGACAGCGTGCGCCTCTCCTCGCGCATCTGCCAGGTGCTGGGCGGCACGCCGCCCGTCTCCTTCACCTACGAGCTGTTCAACGACGAGTTCGGCCAGAAGATCAGCAAGAGCAAGGGCAACGGGCTGACCATCGAGCAGTGGCTGGAATACGGCCCGCCCGAGAGCCTCGCCTGGTTCATGTTCGCCTCGCCCGGCAGCGCCAAGCGGCTGCACAAGGGCGTGATCCCGCGCGCGGTGGACGACTGGCTGGCCGGCGTGGAGAAGCTGCGCGCCGCGCCCGATCCGGCCAACCCCGCCTGGCACATCCATGCCGGCGTGCCGCCCGCGGAGAAGCTGCCGCCCATCTCCTACGCCACGCTGCTGAACCTGGCGGGCATCGCCGGCACGGACGATCCGCAGCGGCTCTGGGCCTATATCCGCAAATACTACCCCGATGCGGCGCCGGAGCATGAGCCGATGCTCGATCGCCTCGTGCACAACGCCTGCGCCTACTGGCGCGACTGGATCGCGCCCGAACGCAAGTTCCGCCCCGCCACCCCCGAGGAGGCGGAGGCGATGCGCGAGCTGGTGCGCCTGCTGCGCGCGCGCGCGCCGGAGTTCGCCGCCCTGCCCGCCGGGCCGGAGCGCGAGGCCGCGATCCAGAACGCCGTCTATGACGCGGGCCGCCGCCCGCCCTTCGCCGTGCCGAACAAGGACGGCTCCATGGGCGTGGGCCGCGCCTGGTTCCAGGCCCTCTACGAGGTGCTGCTGGGCAAGAGCGAGGGGCCGCGCTTCGGCGGCACCATCGCCATCATGGGCGTCGAGGAGGCCTGCGCGCTGATCGAGGCCGCGCTGCGGCGGGAGAGCGCGCCGGCGTGAAGCTGCTGCTGCCGCTGTTGAAGCGCCACGGGGCCACCGCCTTCGGGCTGGTGCTGCTGGTCGGCGCCATCTGGGTGGTGCAGCGGGAGTTCCGCAGCCTCAGCCTCGCCGAGGTGCGCCGCGCCATGGAGGCCATCCCGCACGGGGCGCTGCTGGCCGCGGCGGGGCTGACGGTGCTGGCCTATCTCGTGCTCGCCATCTACGACTGGCTGGGGGCGCGCTATGCGGGGCGGCCCTCCTCCTGGGCGCGGGCGCTGCTCGCCTCCTTCTGCGGCTATTCGCTGGCGCACAATCTCGGCTTCGCCGCCGTCTCGGGGGCGGCGGTGCGCTACCGGCTCTACTCGGCCTGGGGCTATTCGCCGGTGGAGATCGGCAAGGTGATCGGCTTCACCTCGCTCACCTTCGGGCTCGGCGGCATGGCGCTGGGCGGGATGGTGCTGCTCTTCGAGCCCGAGGTGCTGCCCTGGGCGGGCGCGCATCTGCCGCGCTGGGCCATGCAGGCCGCCGCCCTGCCGCTCTTCGCCATGGTCACGGCCTATGTGCTCGTCAGCCGCTTCCGCCGCAGCATCCGCATCTTCGGCCATGAGGTGGAGCTGCCGGGCGTGCGCATGGCCATCGCGCAGACGCTGCTCGCCACGGTGGACGTGGCGGTGACGGCCGCCATCTTCTACGTGCTGCTGCCCGCGGCCCCGGGGCTGACCTTCCTGCACTTCATCGGCATCTACCTAGCGGCCTATGCGGCGGGCATCGCGGCGCATGTGCCGGGCGGCCTCGGCGTCTTCGACGGGGCCATCCTGCTCGGCCTCTCGCCGCATCTGGGCGCGGCGGAGGTGGTGGGGGCGCTGCTCGTGTTCCGGCTCTTCTACTACATCGTGCCGCTGTTCATCGCGGGCGCGCTGTTCGCCGGCTTCGAGGTGACGCAGCGTTCCGCCTGGCTCGCGCGGTTCGGGGCGCTGGGCACGCCGGCCATGCCGCTGGAGGTGCCGGCGATGACGGGCCTCGTCGCGCTCGGCGGGGCGCTGCTGATCTTCCTCGGCTCGCTGCCGGTGGACGTGACGGTGTGGAAGCAGTGGGCGGGCTACGAGGCCGCGCTCGCCTCGCAGTTCGCCGCCTCGCTGCTGGGCTCGCTGCTGATGGTGATGGCCTTCGGCCTGGCGCGGCGCCTCACCATCGCCTGGGGCGGGGCGATCCTGCTGCTGCTGAGCGGCGCGCTCATCGCCTGGCTGCGCGAGGAGGCGTGGTGGACCTGGGGCCTCTTCCTGCTCGTGGCGGTGCTGCTGGCCACCATGCGCCCCTCCTTCTACCGGGACAGCCGGCTGCGGCGCGAGCCGCTCTCCCAGCCCGTGGCGCTGCCGCTCGCCGCGGTCACGATCTGCGGCCTGGCGCTGGCGCTGATCGCCAATGCCGGGCGCGTGCAGGGCGATTCCTGGTGGGAGGTGGTGCTGTTCGGCGACGCGCCGCCGCAGCTTCGCTTCGCCGTGGGCGTGACCGCGGTGCTGCTGTTGTTCGGCATGGTGCGGCTGCTTCGCCCCGCGCGCATCCGCCCCGCGCCCTTCGACGAGGCGGCCCGCGCGCGGCTGCGCGCCCTGGGCGCCACGCCGCCCGCGCGGGCGGATGGCGTGCTCTGGGGCGAGGCCGGGCGCGCCGGCTTCGCCTTCACCCGCCGTGACGGGCTCTGGATCGCGCATGGCGACCCGGCGGGCGAGCGGCGGGATGCGATCAACGCCATCTGGCGCTTCCGCGACCTGTGCGAGCGGCACGGCGCGCGGCCCGCCTTCCTCGGCGTCGGGTCAGACTACCTGCGCATCTACGCCGACACCGGGCTCGAAACCCTGCCCGACCCGGCGCGCCCGGGGCGCTTCCTGGCCTGCGACGCCGAGCGCGACCTCGCGCGGCTGAGCCGCGAGGGCGCGGCGGATTCGTGTTGACGCCACCCTCCGCGCGAGGCTTCCTTGCCCCGTCAGGGACTTGCGGGCGGAGATTCATCCATGGAAACGCTCACCCGGGCGGGGCTCGCCGAGGCCATCTACGCGCAGGTCGGCCTTTCCCGCCAGGAATCCGCGGCGCTGCTGGAGGCGGTGCTGGAACGCATCGCCGCGGCGCTCGAATCGGGCGAGACAGTGAAGATCTCGGGCTTCGGCACCTTCCTCCCGCGCGAGAAGGGGCAGCGCATCGGCCGCAACCCTAAGACCGGGGTGGAGGTGCCCATCCTGCCGCGCCGCGTGCTGACCTTCCGGCCGAGCCAGGTGCTCAAGGCCCGCATCAACGGCGAGCCCAGGCCCGCCGGACGCGGATGAGCGGCGCGGAGGACGCCTCGGAACGCCCCCGCCCCCGCAAATCCGCGCAGGCCTTCCGCACCATCAGCGAGGCGTCGGAGCAGCTCAACGTCCCGCAGCATGTGCTGCGCTTCTGGGAGACGAAGTTCCCGCAGCTCAAGCCGCTCAAGCGCGGCGGCGGCCGGCGCTACTACCGGCCGGAGGATCTCGCGCTGCTGCAGCGCATCGCCGACCTTCTCTACACCCAGGGCTACACCATCCGCGGCGTGCAGCGCCTGCTGGCCGAGGGCGAGCCGCAGATGTCCCTGCTGCCCCCCCCCGCGGCCGAGGAGGAGCAGGGCGAGGTGGCCGCGGCGCTGGAAGAGCTGGAGCGCATCGCCGCCGCGCTGCGCGCCCTCGCCCGGGGCGGCTGAGGGACGGCGCGCCCGTGTTGCAGCGCGGCAGCCGCGCTGCCTATGCTCGCGGCGAAGCAGGGGAAGGCAGGATGCTCCCGACGATCCTGGGCCTCGATCACCTCGTGGTGGCGGTGCGCGACCTGGACGCGGCCGCGCGGGAGTGGGCCGCGCTCGGCTTCACCCTCTCGCCGCGCGGGATGCACAGCGCGCACATGGGCAGCGGCAACCACACCATGATGTTCGGGGAGGATTACCTCGAACTGCTCGGCGTGCTGACGCCGCAGCCGCACAACGAGGCGCTGCGCGCCTTCCTGGCCGCGCGCGAGGGGCTGGAGCGCGCGGCGCTCGCCACCACCGACGCCGAGGCGGGGGCGGCCGCCCTGCGCGCGCGCGGCCTCGCCGCCACGGGCCCCGTGCATTTCGGCCGGCCCGTGCCGCTCTCCGAGGATCGGGTGACGGAGGCGCGCTTCTCCGTCTTCCACTGGCCGCCCGGGGAGGCGCCGGGGGGCCTGCGCCTCTTCGCCTGCCAGCACCACACGCGCGATGCGGTGTGGCTGCCTGCGCTGCAGTCCCACCCGAACGGCGTGACGCGCATCCGGCGCGCGCTGGTGGCGGCGCGCGATCCGGCCGGCGCGGCCGCCTGGTGCGCGCGGCTGCTCGACAGCGCCGTGCGCGCGGAGGGCGCGCTGCACCTCGTCGCCACCGGGCCGGGCCGGGCCGAGATCGGCTTCGCCCCGCGCGCGGCCATCGCGGCGCTGGGCGGCGTGGAGGCCGCCCTGCTGCCCGAGGAGGGCGGCGCGGCCATCCAGCTCGCCACCGCGCAGCCCCGCCCGCCGGCCTTCGCCACCGGCACGCTGATCCTGTTCGACACCCCCTGAAGGAGTGCGCCGATGACCGGACCCACCCGCCGCGAGACCCTGCTGCTCGGCGCCGCCGCCCTCGTTCCCGCCAGCGCCCTGGCCCAGGCCGAGACGCCGCGGCGCGGCGGCGTGCTGACGGTGCATTTCGCCACCGAGCAGCGCATCCTCAACCCCTCGCTGCAGGCCTCCACCGGCGTCTACATCGTCGGCGGCAAGATCCAGGAGGCGCTGCTCGACCTCGACGCGCAGGGCAATCCGGTCGGCGTGCTCGCGGAATCCTGGGAGAGCGCGCCCGACGGCCTCACCCACGTCTTCCGCCTGCGCCGCGGCGTGACCTGGCATGACGGCCGGCCCTTCACCTCGGCGGACGTGCAGTTCACCGCCATGGAGATGTGGAAGAAGATCCTCAACTACGGCACCACGCTGCAGCAGTTCCTGACCGAGGTTCAGACGCCCGATCCGCACACCGCCATCTTCAAGTACGAACGGCCCATGCCGCAGGGGCTGCTGCTGCGCGCCCTGCCCGACCTCGGCTACATCTCGCCCAAGCACGTGTTCGAGACGGGCGACATCCGGCAGAACCCCGCCAACACCGCGCCCGTCGGCACCGGCCCCTTCCGCTTCGTGCAGTACGAGCGCGGGCAGTTCATCATCGCCGAGCGCAACCCGAACTACTGGCGCGAGAACATGCCCTACCTCGACCGCGTGGTCTGGCGCGTGGTGCCCGACCGCGCGGCGGCGGCGGCGCAGATGGAGGCGGGGCAGATCCTGTTCAGCCCCTATTCCTCGCTCACCATCGCCGACATGCAGCGCCTCGGCCGCGACCCGCGCTTCGAGGTGACGACGCGCGGCAACGAGGGCAATGCGCGCACCAACACGCTGGAGTTCAACTTCCGCACGCCGCAGCTCGCCGACATCCGGGTGCGGCGGGCCATCGCGCACGCGCTGAACGTGCCCTTCTTCATCGAGAACTTCCTCGGCCCCTTCGCCAAGGTGGGCACCGGGCCCATCCCCTCCGTCTCGACCGACTACTATCCGGGCGCGGATGTGCCGCAATACCGCTTCGACCAGGCGCTGGCGAACCGCCTGCTGGACGAGGCGGGGCACCGCCGCGGCGCGGGCGGGGTGCGCTTCGCCCTGCGCCTGCACCCCGCGCCCTGGGGCGAGGACATCGCGCTGTGGTCCACCTTCATCCAGCAGTCCCTCGCGCAGGTGGGCATCCGGATCGAGATCGTCCGCCTCGACGCGGCGGGCTTCCTGCGCACCGTGTACAACGACCACGCCTTCGACCTCGCCACCGGGTGGCACCAGTATCGCAGCGACCCGGCGGTGAGCACGACGGTGTGGTACCGCTCCGGCAGCCCGCGCGGCGCCCCCTGGACGAACCAGTGGGGCTGGGTGGACCCGCGCATCGACGCCCTGATCGACGAGGCGGCGACGGAGGTGAACCCGCAGCGCCGCCGGGCCCTCTACGCCGATTTCGTGCGGGCGGTGCAGACCGAGCTGCCGCTGTGGATGCCCATCGAGCAGATCTTCGTCTCGGTGTTCAACCGCCGCGTGCGCAACGGGGGCAACAACCCGCGCTGGGCCTCCTCCTCCTGGCACGACACCTGGCTGGCCTCCTGACGCCTTGAGGGTCTTCCGGCTCGCGTTGCGGCGCCTGGCGGCCTCGCTGCCGACGCTGCTGCTCATCCTGGTGGGGATGTTCCTGCTGCTCCAGCTCGCCCCCGGCGACACGGTGGACGCGCTGATGGCGCAGATGGGCGGCGGCGACCCGGCGCTGGCGGAGGAGCTGCGGCGCTTCTACGGGCTCGACCTCGGGGTGGCCGCCCGCCTCGGGCGGTATCTGCTGCGGCTGGTCACGCTCGACCTCGGCTTCTCCGCCATCTACGGCAAGCCGGTGGCCACCGTGATCCTGGAGCGGCTGCCGGCCACCATCCTGCTCATGGCCTCGGCGCTCTCCTTCGCCTTCTTCTTCGGGCTGGTGCTGGGCGTCATCGCGGCGCGGCGGGTGAACCGCTGGCCGGACACGCTGATCTCCACCCTCGGCCTGATCTTCTACGCCACCCCCAGCTTCTGGTTCGGGCTGATGGCCATCGTGCTGTTCAGCGTCCATCTGCAATGGCTGCCCGCCGGCGGCTTCTCCGACATCACGCGCGAGCTGTCGGGCCTCGCCGCAGTGCTGGACATCGCGCGGCACCTCGTCCTGCCCACGCTCACGCTCGGGCTGATCTTCCTCGCCATCTACCTGCGCATCATGCGGGCCTCCATGCTGGAGGTGCTGAGCCTCGACTTCGTGCGCACCGCGCGCGCCAAGGGGCTTTCCGAGACGCGGGTGGTGGCGCGGCACGTGCTGCGCAACGCCATGCTGCCCATGGTGACGCTGATCGGCCTGCAGGCGGGCACCATGCTGGGCGGATCGGTGGTGGTGGAGAGCGTCTTCGCCCTGCCCGGCCTCGGCCGGCTGGCCTATGAGAGCGTGGTGCAGCGCGATCTCAACACGCTGCTCGGCATCGTCTTCGTCTCGGCGCTGCTCGTCATCACGATCAACTTCCTGGTGGACATCCTCTACGCGCGGCTCGATCCGCGCATCTCGGCGGATTCCTGATGCGCGCGCTCAGGGCCTATCTGCGCAGCCCCCCGGCGATGATCGGCAGCGCCATCCTGCTCGCCGTGCTGTTCATGGCGCTTACGGCGCACTGGTTCTATCCGGACGACCCGCTCGGCCTCGCCGGCCGGCCGCTGCAATGGCCGGGGGCCAATCCGCGCTTCCCGCTGGGCACCGACCCGTCGGGGCGGGACATCGCCGCGCAGCTCTTCCACGGCGCGCGCGTCTCGCTGCTCATCGGCGGCGTGGCCACCGCCATCGCCGTGCTGATCGGCATCGCCATGGGCGCGGTGGCGGGCTTCTACGGCGGCTGGGTGGACACGGGGCTGATGCGCGTCACCGAAGCCTTCCAGACCCTGCCCAACTTCCTGCTGCTGCTGGTGCTGGTGGCGGTGTTCGGCAGCAGCATCGAGACGGTGACCATCGCGATCGGCCTCGTCTCCTGGCCGCCGGTGGCGCGGCTCACCCGCGCCGAGTTCCTCACGCTGCGCACGCGCGAGTTCGTGCAGGCCTGCCGCGTGCAGGGGCTCTCGGACGCGCATCTCATCCTGCGCGAGGTGCTGCCCAACGCGCTGCCGCCGGTGATCGTCTATGCGAGCGTGGTGATGGCCGTGGCCATCCTGCTGGAGAGCGCGCTGGCCTTCCTCCAGCTCTCCGACCCCAACGTGCCCTCCTGGGGCAACCTGATCGGGCTCGGGCGCAACGTGCTGCGCACGGAGTGGTATGTCTCGGCCATTCCGGGCGTGGCCATCCTGCTCGCCATCCTCGGCGTCTCGCTGGTCGGGCAGGGGCTGAACGACGCGCTGAACCCGCGCCTGGCGAGCGGGCGATGAGGCGGCTCGAGATCGAATCGCTCAGCGTGCGCCTGCCCCGCGGGGCGGACCGGGAGTTCGCCATCCAGGATGTCTCGCTGCACCTCGACGCGGGCGAAATCCTCTGCGTGGTGGGCGAGAGCGGCTCGGGCAAGTCCGTCACCGCCTCGGCGGTGATGGGGCTGCTCGCGCCGGGGCTGTCCGTCGCGTCCGGGCGGATGCGCCTCTCGGGCGAGGATCTGCGCGGAAAGTCGCCCGAGGAGTGGCGCCGGCTGCGCGGCCGCCGCGTCGCCATGGTGTTCCAGGAGCCGATGACGGCGCTGAACCCGCTGATGAGCGTGGGCGCGCAGCTCTCGGAGATGTGGCGCGTGCATCTCGGCCTGGATCGGCGCGAGGCCGAGGCCCGCGCGCTGGCCGCGCTGCGCGAGGTGAAGCTGCCCGACCCCGAGGGCGCGCTGCGCGCCTTCCCGCACGAGCTCTCCGGCGGGCAGCGCCAGCGCGTGATGATCGCCATGGCGCTGGCGCTGGAGCCCGAGGTGCTGATCTGCGACGAGCCGACCACCGCGCTGGACGTCACCACCCAGGCGCAGGTGCTCGCGCTCATCAAGGATCTGCAGCGGCGCCACGGCACGGCGGTGATGTTCATCACCCATGATTTCGGCGTGGTGGCCGAGATCGCCGACCGCGTGGCGGTGATGCAGCATGGGCGGGTGGTGGAGCAGGGCGCGGCGCGCGAGATCCTGATGCGCCCCGCGCACCCCTATACCCGGGCGCTGCTGGCCGCGGTGCCGGGGGTGGCGGCCCCCGCGCCGCGCCCCCTCTCGCCCGATGCGGTGCTGGA
>JBKBSR010000400.1:0-2459 GCA_046291055.1 Roseococcus sp. | reverse complement strand
CCTGCGCTATGACGCGGAGGGGATGCTGGCCGCACTCCTCGCCTTCCCCCTGGGCTGCGTGGAGCAGAGCGCCTCGCAGGCGCTGGCGCTCGCCGCCGCGCTGAACGAGGGCAGCCCCACGGCCGATCGCGCCCGGCTGCAGCGCGCGGTGGAGGCGGTGCTGGCCAAGCAGCGCTTCGACGGCAGCTTCGGCCTCTGGTCCGCCCAGGGCGAGGCGCAGCCCTGGGCTTCCGCCTATGCGGTGGAGGCGCTCTGGCGCGCCCGCGCCGCCGGGGCCGCGGTGCCGGAGGCGGCGCTGGAGGCCGCGCTCGCGCGCCTCGCCGAGGCGCTGGAGGAGGAATCGCCGAGCAGCCCCGAGGAGTTCGCCGCCCAGGCCGCGCGGCTGAACGCCCTCTCCCTGGCCGGGCGGCACCGGCTGGGCGCGGCGCGCCGGCTGATGGAGCGGCTCGAGCGGCTGCCCACGCCGCTCGCCCGCGCCCAGCTCGCCGCCAGCTTCGCCCGCGCTGGCGACATGGAGCGCGCCGAGCGCGCCTTCGCCGCCGCCCTGGACCAGCCCGCCCGGCGCGACTGGCTGGCCGATTACGGCAGCGCGGCGCGCGACGCGCTGGCCCTTCTGGTGCTGGCGCGCGAGGCCGGACTGCCAACCGCCCAGCAGCAGGCGGCGCTGGCCCGGCTGCCGGGGCCGGAGTTCACGCCGGCCCGCACCTCGACCCAGGAACAGGCCTGGGCGGTGCTCGCCGCCGCCACGCTGGGGCGGGACGGCCGGCCCATCCGCGCCGCGCTGGACGGCCAGCCCCTGGCCGGGCGCAGCGTCGAGGTGACGGCCGGCGGCGTGCTGCGCAACCTCGGCGAGGCGCCGCTGCCCGTGCAGGTCGCGGTGCAGGGCGTCCCGCGCGAGGCCCCGCCCGCCGCGCGCCAGCAGATGACCATCCGCCGCCGCTTCGTGGACCTGAACGGCATGGCGCTGAACCTGGACACGCTGCGCGTCGGCCAGCAATTCGTGCTGGTGCTGGATGCCCGCGCCGAGAGCGGGCAGGAGCACCTGGCCATGCTCAGCCAGGGCCTGCCGGCGGGGTGGGAGATCGTGGCGCGCTACCCGGCCGGGCCGGTCCCGGGCTTCCCGGGCCTCGGCGAACTCTTCGAGGCCGATGCGCAGCCCGCGCTGGACGACCGCTTCGCCGCCGCCCTCACCTTCACCGAGGAGCGGCGGGACGCGCGGCTCGCCGTCCGCATCCGGGTGGTGACGGCCGGCCGCTTCGAGCTGCCCGGGGCGGAGGTGCAGGACATGTATCGCCCCGCCTTCTTCGCGCGGCAGGCGGCGGGGCGCATCACCATCCAGGGCGGGCCCTGATGCGCGCGGCATGACGTGCCGCGCGCATCAGCCGCCGAAGACGAGGCCGGCGATCAGCCGCATGCGCTGGGCCGCGCCGTCCGCCCCGCCGGGCGGCGGCATGGCCCGCGCGCCCCAGCCCCGCGCCAGCGCCTCGGCCAGGGGGTCGGCGCTCACCAGGACATCGCCCGGCAGCAGGCTCGCCCTGCCCTCGGGCGGCGGCGCGCCGGCCAGGCCGAGCCGCGCCCAGGCCCAGCCATGGTGCGTGAAGAGCGCCCCGGCCTCGATCCGCGCCGGCTCGGGCCGGAAGCCGGGCACGCCCTGTCGCAGCATCTCCTCGATGCCGGCGGCGAGGCCGGGGCTCGCGGTGTCCAGCCACAGCCGCGGCCCGCGCGGGCGGGGCCATGTGGCGGCGATGGCCGCGCCCAGCCTCGCCTCCTCCTCCGGCGCGAAGGGCAGCAGCGCCGCCCGCCGCGCGAAGGAGAGCGCCCCGGACAGCGGCCCGGTGCCGTAGGCCTCCTCGATGACATGGCGGACCCGCGCGCCGATGGTCTCGGGCGAGAGCGCCTCCCGCGCCCAGGCGGCGGCGGCGGCGCCCAGCGCCTCGCGCCCCGGCGCGTCGGCCAGCAGCGCGGCCAGCGCGGCCCCGAGTTCCTCCGCGGTCAGGGCGTCGGGCAGGCGGCGGCAGACATGCGCGGGCAGCTCGGCCATGGCGCCATGGGCGTTGACCAGGGTGGGCAGCCCGGCGGCCAGCGCGTCCTTCACCGCGCCCGAGGTCTCGCCCGTGCTGTCGGTGCGAAGCTGCACGGCGAGGTCGCTCGCCGCCAGCCAGCGCCGATAGGCCTCGACCGGCAGCCGGCCGGTCACGCGCACGCGCTCGCCGAGGCCGAGCCGCTCCGCCTCGGCGGCGATGGCGCGCTCCAGCCCGTCCACCGCCCCCCCGGCATAGACGAGCCGCGCCCGCGGCCGCTGGGCCGCGATCCCGGCAAAGGCGGCGAGCAGCAGCAGCGGCGCCTTGCGGGGCGTGACCAGGCCGAAGGCGGTGACGAGCTCCGCCTCCTCCGGCAGGCCGAGGGCGGCGCGCGCCGCCGCGCGCCCCGGCAGGGCGAGGGGGGCGCGCAGATGCGGC
>JBKBSR010000041.1:11114-13411 GCA_046291055.1 Roseococcus sp. | reverse complement strand
AGGCCGAGACCGAGGGCGGCCGCCACCGCCTCCTTCGCGCGCGGCGCGCCCTCTCGGGCGGCGGGGGCGGGCGGGGTCGGCGGCGGCGCGCCGCGGCGGCGGCCGGGGCGGAAGCTGAACTGGGATTCGCCGGCGAACAGGCCGCCGATGGCGAAGATCACGTCGCGCAGCGAGCGCAGCGGGCGGTCGGCCGGCACGTCGTCCCACTCCATCCAGGCATCGGCGCGGCCGAGCACGAGCTGCACGATCGCGCCCTCGTCGCGCAGGTTGCGCGGGGCGAAACGCACCTGCAGGCGCCCCTCGCGCCAGCGCAGCACCTCGGCGGGGATGCGCAGCACGTCGCCGACCGCCTCGAACTCGAGGGTGATGATCGCGTCCTCCGGCAGGCGCTCGGGCTCCTCGATGGCGATGGCCGCGCCGCCGAGCGAGAGATCCTGCGTCAGCCCCTCGATGCGCCGCCCGTCGGGCAGCAGGGCCGTGGTCTCCACCGTCACGTTGATGCGCGCGCGCTCGCGCAATTGGCGCCGCTCGCGGCCCACCGCGATGCCCGCCAGCACCGCGATCAGGCACAGCAGCGCCCAGAACACGTTCAGCGCATAGGCCTGGAACTCCAGGCTGGCCGGCGGATTCACCGCGAGGCCATAGACGCCGAACAGCAGGCCCGCGATCAGCGCCAGCGCCAGGATCATGTTCGGCCCCACCGCGCGCAGGTCGAAGTAGCCCTCCGCCAGCGTGCCGCCCTTGTCCGTGA
Source organism: Roseococcus sp. (assembly GCA_046291055.1). Lineage (GTDB taxonomy): Bacteria > Pseudomonadota > Alphaproteobacteria > Acetobacterales > Acetobacteraceae > Roseococcus. The sequence goes on along the minus strand of JBKBSR010000041.1, from coordinate 12,660 downwards.
CGTTGAAGCGGCCGCGCCGCGGGTCCAGAAGCGTCGCGAGCGTGACCGGCAGCAGATAGACCGTGAGCACGGTCTCGTAGATCTCCGACCAGAAGGAGTGCCGCGCCGTCGTCTGCAGGCGCGAGTTGGTGGCGATGGAGTGGACGATGTGCGGCCCCGCATAGGCGACGATGGCGAGCGGCGAGGCGGCGATCACGTTCTCCCCGAACAGCAGGAAGGCCAGCGGCGCCGTGAGGAACACGAAGCGCGGCAGCGGGAAGAGGAAGTGGAACATCGCCAGGAAGTAGCAGAGCCGCTGCGGCAGGCTCAGCCCCGGGCCGAAGAGCGGGTTCTCGATGCGCAGGATCTGGATCATCCCGCGCGCCCAGCGCATGCGCTGGCCGATGTGGATGATGAGGCGCTCGGTCGCCAGCCCCGCCGCCAGCGGCACGCGCAGATAGGCGGTGCGCCAGCCCAGCCGCTGCATCTTCAGCGAGCAGTGCGCGTCCTCGGTCACCGTCTCGGTCGGCACGCCGCCCACCGCCTCCAGCGCCGCGCGGCGGATCACCGCGCAGGAGCCGCAGAAGAAGGTGGCGCCCCAGAAATCGTTGCCCTGCTGGATCAGGCCGTAGAAGAGCAGCCCCTCGTTGGGCACGCGATGGCCGACCACGAGGTTCCGCTCGAAGGGATCGGGAGAGTAGAAGTAGTGGGGCGTCTGGATCATCGCGAGACCCTTGTCGCGGATCATCCAGCCCATGGTGAGCTGCAGGAAGCCGCGCGTGGGCACGTGGTCGCAGTCGAAGACCACGACGTATTCGCCGTCGGTGCGGGCCAGAGCGTGGTTGATGTTCCCCGCCTTCGCGCCCTTGTTGTCCGGGCGAACGACGTAGTTGCAGCCCACCTCGGCGCAGAAGCGGCGGAACTCCTCGCGCCGGCCGTCGTCGAGCAGGTGCACGCGCAGCTTCTCGGCAGGCCAGTCGAGCGCGAGCGCGGCGAAGACCGTCGGCCGCACCACGTCCAGCGGCTCGTTGTAGGTGGGGATGAACACGTCCACCGTCGGCCACTCGTCCGGATCCTCGGGCAGGGGGACGGGCTTGCGCTCCAGCGGCCAGAGAAGCTGGAAGTAGGAGAGCACCAGCACCACGATGGCGTAGAACTCCGCCAGCACCAGCCCGGTGCCGAGAAAGGTCTGCCAGAAGCCGGCGAAATCCAGCGTCTCGGTCAGCCGCCAGTGGAAGTAGCGCAGGCTGACCACCATCGAGAGCGCGGCCAGCATGAGCGAGATGGTGCGCCCGCGCAGGCGGTTCAGCACCAGGAACAGCGCGAAGGTCAGCAGGCCGAAGATGGCCTGCTGCTCCGCCTCCATGGGCACGACGATGACGGCGAGCGCCCCGAGCCCGCCCAGCAGCGCCAGGACCCAGCCCACCGCGCGGTTCCGCAGGAAGGGAAGCCGCGCGATCCGTTCCTTGCGGGCCGGGACCGAGAGGCTCATCGCGCGCCCCAGCCCGTGCCGAAGGGCTCGGGGCTCGGCGGCAGCGCCGCCTCGATGCCGCGGGCGATTTCGCGC
>JBKBSR010000041.1:0-11104 GCA_046291055.1 Roseococcus sp. | reverse complement strand
TGTCGAGCACGAGGCGCTGGGCGGCCAGCGCCTCGGCCACCAGCTCGTCGCGCGCCACCGCGCCGAGCAGCCGCGGCCCGAGGTGGCGCGCCACCGTCTCGGCCGCCGCGCGCGAGAGCCGCGCGTTCGGGTCCACCCCGTTCAGGATGACGCGCAGCCGCCCGGCGAAAAGCGCCGCCATGGTGCCCGCGCCGAGGAAGCGGCCGCTGTCGATGTCGGGGATCAGCGCCGCGCTCGTCGCGTCCGGCAGCAGCACGGCGCAGACCATGGAGGCCATGGGCGCGAGGATGTTCAGCGCGTGCGAAGCGCCGGGCGGCGTGTCCGCCACCACCAGCAGGTTGGGGTCGCCCAGGATGGAGCGCATGGGCGCGGCCAGCAGCTCCGGGTCGCGCTCCAGCGCGTGGGCGAGGCCGAGCGTGCCGCGGATGTCGCTCGAGCCGTGCGGCAGCAGCATCACGCCCGAGGCGGTCTGGCGCACCAGGTCGCGCCAGTCGGGGCGCTTGGGCAGGTCCACCATGAAGCCGGCCGTGTCGGTCAGCGGCACGCCGAAATGCAGGCGCAGCGTGTTCTGCGGGTCGAAGTCCATCACCAGGACGCGCCGGCCCTGCCGGCGCATCGCATCGGCGATGTTCGCCGCCAGCGTGGTCTTGCCGACGCCGCCCTTCGGTGAGGCGAAGCAGAGAAGGGGCATGAGGACTCCGGGGTCTAGCGGGCGGCGGGCCGGCTGGCGGCGCGCGCCGCCTCCTTGGCGGCGAGGCCTTCGGCGATCAGGCGCATGACCTCGGCGAGAGGGCGCGTGACCGCCGCGGCGGGCTTGGGTTCGGGGGCGGGCGGGGGCGTGCTGGGCTCGGCGGTCGCGCCCCGCAGCAGGGCCAGCGTGCTGCGCGGCGGCGCCGCTGCCGGCGGCTGCGGCGCGGGCGGCAACTGGCCGAGCGCGTCCAGCAGGGCGAAGGGCGCATGCGACTCGGCCGGCGCTGCCGCAGGCGGGGCCGGCGGCGTGGCCGCCGGGGCGGCCGCCGTGGCGGGCGGCGGTAGGGTCGCGGCAACGGGCGGCGGGGCCGGCGGGGGTTCGAGCATCTCCGAGGCGGCGGCGAGCGCGGCCCAGTCCACTTCAGGGGGCTCCGCCCCCTCGGGCGGCGCGGGCGTCGAGGGCGGCGCGGAAAAAATGGGCGCTGTCTCCGCTTCTGGACGCGCCACGGCCTCCGCGGGCGGCTCGGGCTCGACGCGGACGGGCGGATTTCCGAAGCTGCGATATTTCAATCCGGGCGTGTTGAGCGCGGCCCGGATGCGCGCCACGTCAGGTTCCTCAGCCATCTCAACCCCGAGCCTTCGAATGTCGGCGCAAACATGCCCAGAATCCCAAGGGCTGGGAATAGCTTTCACCAATCCTTTGCATAGAATGCGCCGATGTGGCGCTCAGGACATGCCGCGATCCAGCGCCGCGAGGTCCACCAGCAGCACGAGGACGGACGAGTAGTAGTCCTCCCCATGCAGCGGCGCGCTCCGCGCCGCGCGCGACAGCCCTGACAGCCCCGCGGACTCGCGCGACAGTTGCGCGATGGCGGCGGTTCCCCGCGAGGCCGGATAGGGCGAGAGCTGGTTGTTCGAGAGGTCCGTCCAGGCCGGCAGCATGCGCGGCGCATGTTCCTGCCAGAACCGGGCGGGCCCGGTAACCCCTGGTTCCTCCGTCAGCCCGGCCCAGGCCAGGTAGAGCGGCACACGCACCGCGTCGTAGGAGAATCGCGCCGGCCAGCCCTGCGCGGGGGCCAGCCGCCCCTCGCCGCGGGTCCAGGCCAGCCAGTCCGGCGGCAGGCGCCAGCGCCCGAAGCGGCCGCGCCGCAGCAGCGACAGCCCGTCCACCACGAGCTGGAACCAGGCGGGGTCCGGCGCGGCCAGCGCCAGCGCCCGCAGCGCCGGGAAGGCGTAGTAGGAGGGGTTCACCACGATCTGGCCCGGGCGCTCGAAGCCGCGCAGCCCGGGCAGAAGCAGCAGGTGATCCCCCGCCGGGCGCACCAGGCGCTGCAGGATGTCCCGCGCCATGGCCGCGCCCTGCGCCTGCCACTCCGGGCGGCCCCAGCGGTCGCCGGCCTCCAGCAGCGCCCAGGCGATGAAGATGTCCCCGTCGGTGGCGTTGTTCGGGTCGTCCACCCCGGCCTCGGGGCGGAAGCGCCAAGCGAAGAGCTCGTCCGCCGGGCGCTTCAGCACGCGCATGGTCCAGGCGTAGAGCCGCTCGAAGGCCGCGCGGTCATCGGCGCGGGCGGCGCAGAGCATCGCCCAGCCCTGCCCTTCGGAATGGGAGATGCCGCCATTGCCCGTGTCCACCACCCGGCCCTCCGGCGCGAGGAAGCGGTCGCGGAACTCCGCCCAGCGGCGGCGGAACCCGTCGCGCGCCGGCTCGGCGCGCAGGGGCGCGGCGATCAGGGCGGGCAGGCCGGCGAGGGCAAGGCGGCGGGGCAGCACGGCGCGTCTCCGCGATGGGGCGCAAGGGGCGGCCGCCGCCCCAGGCGCGTAAGCAAGGCCCGGGCGACGTGGGGCCACACTGCCCTTCGCCGACCACCGGCCGCCCCCTCCTGGCGCGGAAGCGATCCTCTATCTACCTGTTTCTTGATATTCTGGAAACAGCGCCCCCCGTCTGGACAAGCCGGCCCTCAGCGCGCCCTATGCCCCCGCCGCACAGGAGGACGCCGATGGCCCTGAAACTCGTCACCTTCGCCCCCCATGCCGGGGGCGCCCCGCGCGCCGGCGCGATGCTGAACGAGGGCGAGATCCTCGACCTCACCGCCGCCGGCCTGCCCTATCCGGACATGATGGCGGTCATCGCCGCCGGCTCGCCCGGCCTTGCGGCCATCCGCGCCGCGCTCGCCAGCCCGCGCGCGGCGGCCGTGGTGAAGCGGGCGGAGGCCGCGCTGCTCGCCCCCATCCCGCGCCCGGCGCGCAACATCTTCTGCGTCGGCCGCAACTACATGGACCATGTGGCCGAGGGCGACCGCACCCGCGGCATCACGCAGAGCGAGGCGCCGAAGTTCCCGCAGTTCTTCACCAAGGCGCCCGAGACGGTGATCGCCCCCGGCGCCACCATCCCCGACCATGGTGCGACCGGCGTGACCCAGTGGCTGGACTACGAGGCCGAGCTCGCCCTCGTCATCGGCAAGCCGGGCGCAAACATCGCGAAGGAGGAGGCGCTCTCCCACGTCTTCGGCTGGACCATCGGCAACGACGTGACGGGGCGCGACCTGCAGCGCCGCTACGGGCAGTGGTTCAAGGGCAAGTCGCTCGACGGCTCCTGCCCGCTCGGCCCCTGGATCGTGCCGGCGGAGGATCTCGACGCCTCCGACATCGCCATCGAGCTGTGGGTGAACCAGGAGAAGCGCCAGTCCTCGCGCACCTCCAAGATGATCTTCGACGTGAAGGAGATCATCCACCACCTCTCCATCGGCTTTACCCTGCGCACGGGCGATGTGGTGCTGACCGGCACGCCCGAGGGGGTGGGCTACGCCATGCAGCCGCCGCAGCTGCTCAAGGGCGGGGATGTGGTGCGAATCGCCATCGAGGGCATCGGCGAGCTGGTGAACCCGGTGGGCTGAGCCCCTGCGCCTGGCGCGCGACCGCCCGGCCGACCGCGCGTCACACGTCCGGCCATTCGGCCGGACGCATCACTCCGCGAAGCGCAGCTCCCCGCCCCATTCGCGCAGAAGCGCGGCGAGGCGCGGATCCTGGGCCGGCGCCACCATCACGTCGGGGCGCAGCAGGCGCAGCGTGTCCTCGCCCGCGCCGTCCGCGCCGATGGCGACGAGGTCCACCTCCGGCCGCTCGGCGATCTCGCTCGCGCGGTCGGTCTCCTCGCGCACGCCCACCAGCAGCCGGTCGCACCAGGCGCGGGCGCGGCGCGTCGTCTCCTCCGGGCAGTCGGCTTGGCCGGCGGGCAGGAAGCCGATGCGCCAGCCGCGGTGCCGCCAGCGCTCGATCACCTCCACGGCGAGCGGCAGCGAGACGAGCTTGCGCGCCGCGCCGCGGCCGGGCGTCAGGCCCTCCAGCAGCTCGTCGCTGCGCACCACGGCGATGCCCGCCTTGCGGCTGACGATGCCGAGCGCGAGCGCGGCGAGCCGCGCCACCGCCGGCAGCGCCAGCCCGGCGGCCAGCCCCGCCGCCACCACCGCCACCACCGCATCGCCGCCGCCCGCGGGGTCATGCACCTCCGAGGCCTCGGCGCGGAAATGGCGCACCGTCTCGCCGCCATCGGGCTCGGCCTGCAGCAGCGTCAGCCCGTCGGGCACGCGGGGCACCAGCACCGCGCCGAAGCCGTGGCGGCGGCTGAGCGCGCTGGCCGCGGCGGCCGCGCTCGCCTCGTCGTGCACGGGCATGCCGGTGGCGCCGGCCAGCTCCTCCGGCTCGGGCATGATCAGGTCCGCCCCCGCGAAGCGTGCGTGGTCGCCGCCCTTGGGGTCCACCACCACGCGGCGGCCGGCGGCGCGGGCGGCGCGGATCAGCCGCGCGGGAATCTCGCCCGAGAGCACGCCCTTGCCGTAGTCCGAGAGCACGAGCGTCGTCGTCGCCGCCACCGCGTCGGAGGCGATCTTCACCAGCCGGTCCGCGAGGCGCGGATGGATGGGCTGGAACTCCTCGCGGTCGGTGCGCAGCAGGTGCTGGCCGCCGGAGAGGAAGCGCGTCTTGGTCGTGGTGGTGCGCCCGCCCTGCACCAGCAGCCAGGGCTCCACCCGCGGCTGGCCGCCGATCAGCCCCGTGAGGTCGCTGCCCGCCGCGTCGTCGCCCACCAGCGAGACGAAGGCCACCGCCGCGCCCAGCGCGGTGAGGTTGCGCACCACATTGCCCGCGCCCCCGGGCAACGCCACCTCGCGCTCCACGTTGAGCACGGGGATGGGGGCCTCCGGGCTGATGCGGCTGACGCTGCCATAGACGTAGCGGTCCACCATCGCGTCGCCCACGACGAGGACGGCCGCCCGGTGCATGCCCCGCACCGCCTCGGCCAACTGGGCGGGCGTCACCGCGTCCTGCCCCGCATCCGCTCTCGGCTGATCGGCCATGCGCTTCCCTGACGGTTTTCATGTTCCCTACAGGGTTCCGGCATGTTCCTGCAACAAATCATCCTTTCGCCCCCCGGCGGCGGAGAAGGCTTCCTTAAGCCGCGCGGGGCGATGACGGCGGCTGGCAGGCGTGCGGAGGCGAGGCGCGGCGGCTGATGCGGGCGATCGAGGCCAGTCAGGGCGGAGGCGGGGCGGGCGGCCATGGCGGGCTGCGCGCGGTCGCGGCCGCGCTGCCGCCGGGCAGCCCGCTCCTGCTGCTCGACGCGCCGGCCGATGCCGCAGATCGCCGCCTCGCCCGGCTGCTGCTGCGCGAGGCCGCGGCCTTCGGCGGCGGCGAGGCGGTGCCCCTGCCCGGCGGCGAGGTGCTGATCGGCGGCACCCAGGCGGCGGCCGAACGCGCGGCCGGAGAGCTGCGCGCCCTGCTCGGCCTCGCGCCGCGCCGCCTCGCCCTGCCCGAGGCCCTGCCCCTGCTCGATTCCTGGCTGCCCCAGGCCGGCCGCGCCGCCCCCGTCCCCGCCCCCGCAGCCTGGGCGGCGCTGGAGGCCGACTGCGCCGGCCGCCCGCTCGGCGAACTGGCCGCGCTGAGCCTGTTCGCGGCCGCGCCCGGAGGCCCGGCGGTGGCGCAGCGCCTCGTCCCGCGCCTGCCTGCCCTGACCGAGCCCGACCAGCGCGGCCAGTTCCGGGAATGGCTCTGTCGCCGGCTGCTGCAGGCGCTGGCCTCGCCCGCCGGGCTTGCCGCGCTGCCGCCGCTGCGCCCCCGGCTGCGTCTGCTGCTCGACCTGCCGGCCGCGGGGCTCTCGGGCGGGGCGGCCATGGCCCGGCTGCCCGGCCCGCCGCCGATCGCCCTGCTGCCGCTCGCCCTGCTGGCCGAGCCCGCCGCCCTCGCCGCCCGGCGCGCCGGGCTGGAGGCCGCGGGCTGGGAGGTCGCGCTGCTCGCCGACTCGCCGGCCGCGCTGGAATGGCCGGCGCCAGCCGGCTGCTGGCTGGCCGCGCCCATGCCCGCCGCCCGGCCGCCCAGCCTGCCGGAGCGCCTCATCGCCCTCGGCCCGCCGCCTCCCTGGCCGCTGCCCGAGGGCGCGCTGCGGGAGGCCGCGCCGTGAGCGAAGCCATCGCCTGGCCGCGCGAGGGGCCGGTGGCCGAGGCGCTCGCCCTCGCCGGCCTGGTGCGGGACTGCGTCGCCTCCGGCATCGAGCGCCACGGCCTGCTGCTGCGCCTCTCCCTGCTGCCGGAGCGGCTGCGCGCCCCGCGCCACGCCCAGCAATGGGAGGAGGCGCTGGCCCCGCTGCTGCGCCCCAGCCGCGCCCGCCGCTTCGACCTGCCGGGCGGCGATGTCGCGGTGGTCTGCCCCCCGCCCGGGGCGCATGTCGAGACGGTCCGGGCCGCGCTGAAGCGCCTGGTCCCGGAACTGCCCCTCGAGGACTGGGCGCCGCATCTGCGCCTGCCCGCCGAGGCCGCGGTGCTGCTGGCGGCGGTGGAGACGGCGCTCGGCCTCGCCGCCGCGCCCGAGGCCCCGCCGCCCCCCTCCGCCCCTCCGCCCGCGCCCGCCGCGCTCGATTCCGCGCTGCGCGCCCTGGCCGGGGCCGATGTCGCCATCGCGCAGCGGCGGCGCGGGCTCTGGCGCCTCGCCCCCGGGCAGGAGGAGGCGCGGCGCGAGGCGGTGGAGATCCGCGCCCATCTGCCCGACCTCGCCGAGCGCCTGCTGCCCGGCGCCGCGCTGGAGGTCTGGCCCGCCGCCTTCACCGCCTTCCGCCGCGCCGCCGAGCGCCGGCTGCTGGCCGATCTCGCCCGGCCCGAGGAGGCGCGCCGCCTCGGCCCCGCCTGCCTGCCGCTCGCGCTGGGCAGCGTGACCGAGGCGGAGGCGCTGCGCCTCGACGCCGCGCTGGGCCCTGTGGGGCGGGAGGCGCTCCATCTCTGCGTGCCGCTGGCCGATGCGCTGGCCGACCCTGCCGGCTTCGCCCGCGCCCGCCGCCTGGCGGAGGCGCGCGGCTGGCGGCTCGGCCTCGATGGGCTGGAGCCCGGGCATTTTCCCGCCCTGCGCCTCGCCGCCCGCGCGCCCGGGCTGCTGCGGCTGCGCTTCCGGCCCGGCTTCCTCGCCGCCGACGCCGCCGAGCGCGCCGCCTTCGCCGCCGCGCTCCCCGAGGACCGCGCGCGGCTGGTGCTGCTGGGCGCCGACACGCCGGCCGCCATCGCCTGGGCCTGGCAGCACGGGATCACCCTCTTCGCCGGGCGGGTGTTCGAGGGGCGGGGATAGGCCCACGGGTTGGAATCATGCGGCGGCCGGGTTATTTCCACGCCGCGACAGAGGAGATTCCGCCCCCATGCTGCTGCGCCAGGACCGCGCGCTGCTCGCCCTCGACATCGCGCTCGACGTGGCCTTCCACGCCGGGCGCTCGGGCGAGGTGACCGGCGCGGCCGAGATCGCCGAACGGCTCGGCCTCGCCCGGCGCGGGATCGAGCCGATGCTGCAGGCCCTGGTGCGCGCCGGGCTGCTGGACAGCCTGCGCGGGCCGCGCGGCGGCTACCGCATGGCGCGCGCCCCGCGCGAGGTGCCGCTGGCCGAGATCCTCGCCGCCGTCACCGAGGAGGAGGCCGGCCCGCCCAGCCCCGCGGGCCGGCTGGCCGCGGCCGTCACCGCGCCGCTCTGGGCCGAGCTGGAGGCGCTGCTGGCCGAGCGGCTGCGCGCGCTGACGCTCGAGGACCTGCTCAAGCGCGCCGCCCAGGCGGGGCTGCGCCGGCCGGTCACGGAGCCTTTGCATTTTGTCATTTGATGCCCTCAGGCGCCGGGCGGCGGCCATCCGGCCGCCTCGGCTTCGCCGCGCCGCGGGTGCGCCGGGCACTGCGGTCGGTCTGGCGGCGCCGGCCGACTTGCGGCCGGAGGCGGTGAGGGGGTGCCCGCCGCGTCCGAGGCTCCGCTCCGCCCTCCTCGGCCCATGACCCCGCCCGACGAGGCCAGCCTGCGCGAGGCGGCGCTGCGCCACCTCTCCCGTTTCGCCGCCACCGAGGCGGGGCTGCGCCGGGTGCTGCACAACCGCATCCGCCGCTGGGCCCGCGCCGCCGAGGCCGCCGGCCAGGACGCCGACTCCGTGGCGCGCGAGGCCGCCGCCGCCCGCGCGCGCGCGGATGCCATCGCCGCCCGCCTCGTCGCCGCCGGGGCGGTGGATGACGCCGCCTTCGCCGCCGCACGGGCCCGCCGCCTGCTGGGCAGCGGCCGCTCGGCCCGCGCCGCCCTCGCCCATCTCGCCGCCAAGGGGGTGGACGCCGCCACCGCCCGCGCTGCCCTGGCGGGCGAGGAGGTGCCGGACGAGTTCACCGCCGCCCTCGCCCTGTGCCGCCGCCGCCGCCTCGGCCCCTTCGCTCCGGCCGCGCCGGAGGCCGAGACGCGGCGCAAATGGCTCGCCGCCCTCGCCCGCGCCGGCTTCCCGGGCGAGGTGGCGCGCCGCGCCCTCGCCACCCCCCGCGAGGAGGCCGAGGCCCTGCTCGCCCGCCGGCCATGAGCGGGCAGGGGCGCGTCGTCTTCACCCGGGCCGGGGTGTGGCGCGGGGCGCGCATGGCCGCCGCCATCTCGCCCGCCATGCTGCCCTTCGGGCTGGTGGTGGGGGTGATCGCGGATGCGCGCGGCCTCTCCACGCTGGAGGCGGGGCTGATGAGCGCGCTGGTCTTCGCCGGCACCTCGCAGCTCGTGGCGCTGGAGCTGTGGCGGGAGCCCGCGCCCATCCTCGCCGCCGCCCTGGCCGCGCTGGTGATCAACCTCCGCCTCGCGCCCATGGGCGCGGCGCTGGCCCCCTGGCTGGACCGCCTGCGCGGCTGGCGCCTCTGGGGCACGCTCGCGACGCTGGTGGACAACAGCTTCGCCATGGCGGTGGCCGATCAGCGCGCGGGCGGGCGCGATGCGGGCATGCTGCTGGGCGTCGGGCTCGGGCTCTGGGTGTTCTGGGTGGGCAGCACGGTGCTGGGCCACCTCTTCGCGGCGCTGATCCGCCTGCCGCCGGGCCACCCGGTGTTCTTCGCCAGCCTCGCCACCATGGTGGCGCTGCTGGTGCCGCTCTGGCGCGGGCGGATGGACCTCGCCCCCTGGGGCGCGGCGGCGCTGGTGGCGCTGGGCGTGAGCCAGGCGGGGCTGGGCCAGCCCTGGCCGGTGCTGGCGGGCGCCCTGGCCGGCGCGGCGCTGGGCGCCTGGCGCGAGGCCCGTCGCCCGCCGCCTACCTCATGAGCAGCAGCAGCAGCCCGAACAGCACCAGCGCCACGAACTGGAACAGCACGCGGTAGCGCATCAGCTTCTGCGAGGCGCCGCCATCGGCGCCCCGCGCCATGCCGATCATGCCGGCGATGAGAACCCCGAGCGTGGCGAGCATCGCCGCGGCGACAAGAACGGTGAGCACGGTCTGCATCGCCCCATCATGGGGCGTCGCGCCGCAGGCGCAACCGCGCCAGCGACAGGGCGCCCATGCCCCCCGCCGCGGCGCAGAGCGCGAAGCCCAGCGCGTAGCCGCCGGACGCCAGCACCATCGCCGAGAACAGCACGGGCATCGCCACCATGGTCGCGGCGAAGGCGAAGCCGAGCGCCGCTGTGGCCGCGCCCACCCGGCCCGGCGGGGCGATGCGCGCCACCTCGCCCAGCAGCACCCCGTTCCAGCCGATGGCCGAGGCGCCCATGGCCAGCGCCAGCAGGCTGATCGCCGCGCCCGGCCAGCCCGGCCCGGCCAGCGCCAGCAGCGCCGAGGCGAGCATGATGCCGAGCCCCAGGGCGAACAGCACCCGCAGCGGCCCCAGCCGGTCCGCGATCACCGCCCAGAGCACGCGCCCCGCCACCCCGCCCGCCTGCGCCAGGGCGAGCTGCAGCCCCGCCGCCTCCAGCGCCACGCCGCGCACCTCCACCTGCCAGACCACGAAGAAGGAGGAGAAGCAGAACTGCGCCGTGCCGTAGCAGCAGGAGGCGATGGTGAGCGCGCGGATCGCCCCCCGCCCGCGCAGCAGCCCGAGGCTCTGCCGCGCCTCCTCCCAGGGGCGCGGGCGCGCGGCCGCGGCCGGGGCGCGGTCGGCGTCCAGCGCCGCGCGCAGCGGCTGCAGGGCCAGCGCCAGCAGCAGGGCGAAGCCCGCCATGGCGAGAACCCCCGCGCGCCAGCCGAACAGCCCGCCCAGCGCCGGGGCGAGCGCGGCCACCAGCATCGCCCCCGCCGGCACCCCGCATTGCTTGAGGCCGAAGATCAGGCTGCGCCGCTGCGGCGGCACGCGCGGCGCGAGCAGATGACTCCCGGCCGGCGTGATCGGCCCATGGCCCATCCCGGCCAGCAGCGCCGAGAGCGCCAGCGCCAGCGGATGTCCCAGCGCCGCGAGCCCGATGCCGAGCGCGATCACCACCAGCGCCCCCTGGCACACCCGCACCCCGCCATGCCGCCGCAGCAGCCCCTGGGCGAAGGGCCCCGAGAGCAGCGCCCCGCCATAGGTCAGCGCCGTGTGCACCCCGGCGAGCGAGGGCGAGAGCCCCGTCTCCGCGCCGATCGCCGGGGCCAGCACCGGCACGGTCAGAAAGGCGCCCATCCCCGCCATATGCGTGCCGAGAAGGGCGAGCATCACGACCCAGACGGAAGGGGAGCTCATCATGCGCCGCACCATGCTGCGCCCGCGCGCTGCGCCCGGCAACTTGACCCGGCGCGCCGCCGCGGGAGAGAGGGGGGCATGACCCTGCGCCTCCTCGCGGCCCTGATCCTCGCCCTCGGCCTCGCCCTGCCCGCCGCGGCCCAGCCGGCGCCCGGCGCCGCGCCCGACACGGAGGTGAGCGCGGGCGAGCGGGTGCTGCGCTCCCTCTCGCCGGTGGCGCCGGGCGCGGCAGCCGAGCCCGCGCCCGCCGCCCCGCTGCCGCAGGGGGCGGTGCTGGGCCCGGCGCCCGAGCGTGGGGCGGGGCAGAGCGTGCCCCTGCCGCCCGCCCTGCAGCCCGGCGCAGCCCCGCCCGGCCCGGCCCCGGCCGCCGCGCCCGCCCCGGCGCCGCCCCCTGTCGCCTTGCCCGCGCCCGCCTCGCCCGCGCCGGCCTCGCCCGCGCCGGCCTCGCCCGCGCCGACCGCGCC
>JBKBSR010000399.1:0-2463 GCA_046291055.1 Roseococcus sp. | reverse complement strand
GGGGGCGCGGCGTCTCAGCCATGGCCCGTCCCGAGCAGCCCCTCGGCCAGCGCCTCCGCCCCCGGCGGCGCGCGATCGGTGGGGCCGAGCGCCAGCAGCCCGCCGGGGCGCAGCGCGGCCAGCAGATGGCGAAGGACGCGCTGGCGCGCAGTGTCGGTGAGATAGACAAGCACGTTGCGGCACATCACCACGTCGAAGGGCCCCTCGCCGGAGAGCCCCTCCAGCAGATTGGCGCGGCGGAAGCGGGCCATCTCGCGCAGCCCCGGATGCGGCGCGGCCTACCCCCCGGCGCCGAGGAACCAGCGGCGCATCGGCCCCGGCACATGCTCCAGCGGGTCGCCCAGGCCGGGGGCGATGACGCCGCGCGCCGCGGTGGCGAGCGCGGGGCGGCAGAGATCGAGCCCGAGCACCTCCACCGCGAGGCCGGGGGTGGCGAGCCGCACCTCCTGCGCGAGCGCGGCGAGGGTGAAGGCCTCCTCGCCCGTGGCGCAGCCGGCCGAGAGCAGGCGCAGCGGCCGGCCCTGCGCCCGCGCGGCGGCGGCCAGGGCGGGCAGCCGCGCGCCGAGCGCGAGGCATTGCTGCGGGTGGCGGAACAGCCGCGTCTGCTGCACCGTCACCGCGTCGAGCAGCGCGGCCCAGCCCGGGGCCTCGTGATGTTCGGGGCCCGGCCAGCAGCCGGGCAGCAGATGCGCCGCGCGCAGCAGCCGCCCCGCCAGCACGGGCGTGGGCGCGAGCCCGGCGATGCGGGAGAGCGCCTCGCCGGCGGCCCGCAGGAGCCCCGCCTCGGGCGCGGCCCCGTCCAAGCGCCTCAGCCGGCGGCGGCGGCGGCGCGGGTGTCGAAGGCGGGGATGATCTTGTCGAACCCGCTGATCTCGAACACCTCGCGCACCGGGGGCTGCAGCCCCACCACGCTGAAGCCGCGCCCCGCCGCTTTGGCCTGCTTCGCCGCCTTGAGCAGCACCCGCAGCCCGGCCGAGGAGACGTAGCGCACCGCCGAAAGATCCGCGATCACGCCGCCTTTCTCCAGCATGGCGAGCAGCTTCGCCTCGGTGGCCGGGGCGGTCGCGGTGTCGAGCCGCCCGTCCAGCACCGCCACGCCCATCGCGCCCTCGGTGGTTTCGGTGATCTCCATGCGATGCGTCTCCTTGGGTGTGGCGCGCAGTCTAGGCCTCGAGGGGGAGCGTGCAAACCAGACGGTTGCGCCCCTCTGCGCGCTCGTAGCGGGGGCTCTGCGTCATCTCGCGCAGGAAATGCACGCCGAGCCCGCCCGGCTCGCGCGTCTCGAGCGGCGCCGCGGTGTCGGGGGCGGCGACGCCGAGCGGGTCGAAGGCCGGCCCGTCGTCCTCGATGGCGAGTTCGAGCCCGCCCTGGGCGGGCCGCACGCTGAGGGCGAAGAAGCTGGCCCCGACGGCGTGCATGGCGACATTGGCCGCAAGCTCCTCCGCGATCAGCGCGAGGCGCATGGCGACCGCGGGCGGCAGGGCGGAGGCCTCGGCATAGGCCTCCAGCGCGTCCAGCAGGGTGGCGACACTCTCGGCGCTGGGGGCGAGGCGCAGGTGGAAGGCAGGCTCCAAGGCGGGCTCCAGGGGCGAATCGTCCGGGCAGGACGCAGCGGCAGGCTAACGCGGCCGGGGCCTGCATGTCCCGTCCCGGCCATGGGCGCGCAATCCAGTTGACGCGGCGGGCGCGGCGACGGATGCGGTGCGCGTGGTCCGGGCGGCTGCATGGCGCGCAAAGGCCATGCCGGCGGCCATGCCCGCGGCGGGGCCGCGCCGGATGGGCGGTGCGGCGAAGCTGCTCGGCGGCCTTGGCCTCGTCATGATGCTCCAGCGCCTGCGCCGCGCCCTGGCCGGCCTGGCGCGGGAGGAGGCCTTCCGCCTCACCGGCGTTTTCGAGCGCGCGGTGTGGCTGATCCGCCGCCTCGCCCTGCTGGAGGGCGAGCGGGCGGTTTGACAGCGCCCTTCCCCGCGCCCGATGCTCGGCGCACAGGGAGGGAGACGGGCCATGAACGACGGCCTGCCGCAGCGCGCCACGCCCGCGGAGTTCGAGGCCTATCTCGAGAGCGTGCGCCGCCTGGTGCGCGAGCGGCTGATCCCCGCCGAGCCGCGCCTCGAGGGGCAGGAGACGCTGCCCGAGGATCTGACGCGGCTGCTGCGCGAGGCGGGGCTGTTCGGCATCTCCATCCCCGCGCGCTACGGCGGGCTCGGCCTCACCATGGAGCAGCAGGTGCGCGTGATGTTCGAGGTCACGCGCGCCTCCGCCGTGTTCCGCGCGCGGTTTTCCACCACGATCGGCCTCGGCTCGCAGCCCATCCTCCACAACGGCACCGAGGCGCAGCGGCGCGAATGGCTGCCGCGCATGGCCTCGGGCGAGGCGACCGCCGCCTTCTGCCTGACCGAGCCCGAGGCGGGCAGCGACGCGGGCGGCCTGCGCACGGCGGCCCGGCGCGAGGGCGAGCACTAC
>JBKBSR010000398.1:0-2471 GCA_046291055.1 Roseococcus sp. | reverse complement strand
ATCGAGATCGTCGTGGGCTTCGTGCCCGGCGGCGCGACCGACCTGGACGCGCGCGCCGTCGCGCCGCTGCTGGAAAAGCGCATCGGCGGCCCGGTGGTGGTGGTGAACCGGCCCGGCGCGGGGGGCGAGGTGGCGCTCGCCTCGGTGGCGCGCGCGCGGCCTGACGGGCATGTGCTCGGCACCACCAACATGCCGGGCCTGCTCACCATCCCGATCGAGCGGCGCGCGCAGTTCAGGCTCGAGGACTTCGCCGGCATCGCCAACATGGTCACCGACCCGACTGCGATCACGGTGCACGAGGACAGCCCCTTCAACACGCTCGACGACCTGCTGGCCGCGGCGCGGGCGCGGCCGGAGACCATCACCTATGCCTCGCCGGGCACGGGCACGGACGACCACCTGCAACTCGTGCTGCTCCAGGCGCATACCGGCACGCGCTTCGTGCATGTGGTGTTCCAGGGCGATCCGCAGCTGCGCGCGGCGGTGCTCGGCCGGCAGGTGGATTCGACGGGCCTCAACCTCGGCCCCGTCTCGGCGAACCGGGAAAAGCTGCGGACGCTCGCCATGGCGGGGGCCGAGCGCAGCCCCTTCCGCCCCGACGTGCCGACGCTCAAGGAACTCGGGCATCCCGTCGAGATGGCCTCCGAGCGCGGCCTCGTCGCCCCCGCCGGCACGCCGCCCGCGATCCTGCAGCGCCTGCGCGAGGCGATGGCCGATGTCATCCAGGACCCCGAATTCGTCCGCGTGATGCGCGGCCGCTTCACCGAGCCGCGCTACGAGGAAGGCGCGGCCTGGTTCACGCGCCTCGCCGGGCTGCAGGACCGCTACCGCGAGCTCTGGCAGCGCACGCCCTGGTCGCAGCGCTAGGTGCGGGCATGACCGCCTCCGTCGTCGGCCGCATCGCGGCGGTGGCGGCCCGCGATCCGGCGCGCGTCGCGGTGGTGGATGCCGGCCGTGTCATCGCCTATGCCACGCTGGCCTTGCATGCGCGGCGCCTGGCCGGCTGGCTGTGGCGGCGGGGGATCGGCCCCGGGGACACGGTCGGGCTGACGCTGCGCGAGGAGTATCCGCATCTGCTCGCGACGCTCGCGCTGCTCGCGCTCGGCTGCCGGCAGGTGACGCTCGGCAGCCGGGATCCGCCGGCGATGCGCGCGGATCTCGCGGCACGGCTTGCCGTCGCGGCCGTGCTCGGCGAGCGGGAGGCGGATGCGCTGCCCGGCACGCCGCTGCTGCGCCCCGATATGCGCGCCATCGCGGCGGAGGAGGCTGAGGATCCGCCCGCGCCGCCCCTGGCCGGCGGCGGGACGCTGGTGATCACCAGTTCCGACACCACCGGGAAGCCCAAGCTCATCGCGCTGCCGGAAGCCGCGCTGGCGATGCAGGGGATGATGACGGCCGGTCTCGGCACCGTGCGCTTCCGCAGCATCGGCAACGAGTTCAACAACGCCAAGCGACTGCAGCTCCACACCCTCGCCACCGGCGGGACGGAGGTGCTCGCCAACAACGGCGACGGCGCCGAGGTGGCGGAGGTCTGCGCGCGCCACGGCGTGACGCGGCTCAACATCGCGCCGGCGAAGGCGGAGGCGCTGCTGGCCGCGATGGCGCGGCCGGGCGCGCCGCCCTGGCCGCCGCAGACCGGAATCACGCTGGCGGGCGGGCCGGTATCAGCCTCCCTGCGCCGGCGGCTGATGGCGGCGCTGACGCCCGATGTCTGCGTGCTCTACGGCACGAGCGAGACCGGCCCCGTCACCATCGCGCGGCCCGCGCATCACGACGAGCACCCCGACACGGTGGGCCCGCCCGTGCCAGGCGTCAGGGTCGAGGTGGTGGACGAGGAGGGGCGCGTCCTGCCGCCGGGCGAGCGCGGCCTCGTGCGCATACGCAGCGCCGCGGCGGCGACGGCCTATTTCGACGACCCGGAGGCGACGGCGCGCGCCTTCCGCGACGGATGGTTCCACCCCGGCGATGCCGGGTGGATGACGCAAGGCGGGGCGCTGGTGCTCGCCGGCCGCGCGGACGACATGATGAACCTCGGCACCATCAAGATCTTTCCTGCGGAGATCGAGGCCGCCGCCGCGGGCTTCCCCGGCCTCGTGGAATGCGCGGCCTTCGCGCTGCGCTCGGCCGAGCATGGCGACATCCCGCTGCTCGCCGTGGTCGCGCGGGAGGGGATGGACAGTGCCGCGCTGCTCGCGGCCTGCCGGGAGAGGCTCGGGCTGCGCGCGCCGCGGCGGATCGTCGCGCTCGAAGCGCTGCCGCGCAACGCCGCGGGCAAGGTTCTGCGGCGCGACCTGGCGCGCCTCGCGTGGCTGTCCCGGGATTGATCTCCGGCGGCCTTGGATCGGGCCCTTGACCGCCGGGCATCAGCGCTTGAGCCCGTGCGCGGACGTGGCGGGCGGCCGCGCCGGGAGCCATCGGACGAAACGTCGAACCTCTCGCCCGCTGCCATGTGGCGGCGCTTGCCCCTGGGG
>JBKBSR010000397.1:0-2472 GCA_046291055.1 Roseococcus sp. | reverse complement strand
ACCCCCGCCGCCGTCGCCGCCGCGCCGACCAGGACGAAGATCGTCTCGCCCAGCAGCCCCTGGTCGCGCACGTATCGGTCCACCCAGTCCGTGCCCGGGGCGGCGCCGATCTCGCGCAGCAGCAGCCCGCCGAGCACCAGCCCCGTCGCCAGCAGCAGCAGCCTGCCCAGCGCCGCGCGCGTCACGGCTCGATCAGTTCGGGCCGGCGGCCCCGGCGCTGCAGCCAGGCGACGCCCAGCACGTCCAGCACGCTCACCGCCAGCCGGTCGAAGGTGCCGTAGTTGGAGCGGCCATGCCGGCGCGGCCGGTGGTTGACGGGCACGCTCACCACCCGCGCCCCCGCGCGCAGGGCGAGGGCCGGCAGGAAGCGGTGCATGTGGTCGAAATGCGGCAGTTCGAGGAACAGCGCGCGGGGGAAGACCTTGAGCCCGCAGCCGGAATCGGGCGTGGCGTCCCGCAGCAGCCGGGCGCGTATGCGGTTGGCCAGGCGCGAGGTGAGGCGCTTCACCGGCCCGTCGCGGCGGGTGACGCGGTGGCCCGCCACGAGCACGCGCGGCCCCTCGCGGTCGGCCACCGCCAGCAGGGCGGGGATGTCGGCCGGGTCGTTCTGCCCGTCGCCGTCGAGGGTGACGATCCATTCGCCCCTGGCCGCCTTGACCCCCGTGATCACGGCGGCGGACTGGCCGCAGCTTTCCCGGTGGCGCAGCACGCGCAGGGGCGCTCCGCGCGCCGCCTCGGCCAGCACCGCGGGGGTGGCGTCGGCCGAGCCGTCGTCCACGCAGAGGATCTCGTGCGGGAGCCCGGCGAGGGCGGCCTCGATCTCGGCGATCAGGGGGCCGATGTTCTCCGCCTCGTTGCGCACGGGGATCACGACCGAGACACGGGGCGCTTCCAGCATCGGCGCGGCGTTACCAGCGCCGGGAGGCGGCCACAAGGGAAGGGGATTCGCGCGCGGCGCGCATTTCCATGGGTTAACCGCGCCGCTTCGACATAATATGTGGGGCGCATGCCTTTCGACGCACGGACCTTCCCCGCCCTCTCCCCGGCCGAGCGCGGCGACCGCGGCAACCCCCGGGCGGTGGCCTTCTGGCTGCTTGCCGTCGCGGGGCTCATCTGGATCATGGTGGCCATCGGCGGCGCGACGCGGCTGACCGGCTCGGGCCTGTCCATCATGGAATGGGCGCCGCTCTCCGGCGCCCTGCCGCCGCTCTCGGAGGCGGAGTGGCAGCGGCTTTACGATCTCTACCGCACCATCCCGCAGTATCACCTTGTCAACGCCGGATTCGGGATGGAGGGCTTCAAGCGCATCTTCTGGCTGGAATGGCTGCACCGCTTTTGGGGCAGGCTGATCGGGCTGGCCTATCTGCTGCCTTTCCTGTGGCTGTGGTGGCGCGGCGCCATCCCGCGCGCGCTGATGCCGCGGCTGTGGCTGCTGTTCTTCCTGGGCGGGCTGCAGGGGGCGATCGGCTGGTTCATGGTGGCCTCCGGCTTCGAGGCGGACCGCACCGCCGTCTCGCCCTACCGGCTGGTGCTGCACCTCTCCATGGCCTTCCTGCTCTTCGGGCTGATCCTCTGGACGGCGCTCGGCCTGCTGCGCCCCGCGCCGGAGCGCCTGCCGCCGGAGGCCGAGGCGGCGCGCGGGCGCGTGCGGCGGCAGGTGCAGGCGGTGTTCTGGCTGGCGGCGGCGACCATGCTGGCGGGCGGCTTCGTCGCCGGCATCCGCGCCGGCTTCACCTACAACAGCTTCCCGCTGATGGACGGGCGGCTCATCCCCGCCGGCTACCTGGACCTTTCGCCGCTGTGGAAGAACCTCACCGCCAACACCGCGGCGGTGCAGTTCAACCACCGCTTGCTGGCGACGCTGACGGGCCTCGCCGCGCTGGGGGCGGCGCTGGCGGCGTGGCGGCATCTGCCGCCCGGGCGCGCGCGGAGCGCGGTGTGGCTGCTGGCCGGGGCGGTGGGCGCGCAATACGCGCTGGGCGTGGTGACGCTGCTGCATGTGGTGCCGGTGGGGCTCGGCACCCTGCACCAGACGGTGGCGGTGGGCGTGCTCGCCGCGGGGCTGCTGGCCTGGCACGGGCTGCGGGCCCCGCCGCGATGAGCCTGGACGCGGCCTGGGATCTCCATCGGGGCGTCCTCGCCGCTCTGCCGGCGCCGCTGCTCGCCTTCGACGCCGAGGGGCGGCTGTTCCACGCCAACCCTGCGCTGCACCTCGCGGCCGGGATCGGGCCGGCCGAGCTTCCGCCCGGCCTCGGGCGCGCGGACGCGCTGCGCCGGCTGGCCGCGGCCGGGCTGTTCGGCGCCGGGCTCGGCCAGCCGCCCGAGGCGCTCGCGCCGGGCATGCGCTTCGGCAGCGCCGCCGGCCGCCGCTTCGCCTGGGCCGAGGCGCCGCTGCCCGGCGGCGGGCAGCTCGTGCTGCTGCGCGATCTCAGCGACGTCGCCGATGCGCTGGAGGCCGCCGAGCGCGAGGCG
>JBKBSR010000396.1:0-2476 GCA_046291055.1 Roseococcus sp. | reverse complement strand
CGGCGCAGAGCGGGCGCGGCGAGACATAGAGCAGGGCATAGATCTGCCCCACCGTGCGGTTGATGCCCCAGCGGGAGCCCATCTCCCCGAAATGGAGCACGAAGGACTGGACGAGCGGCGGAAGGTTCATCGGTTTCCGTGATTTCAGGATTTTCTGAAAAATATGCCGCCCCTTGATGTGAATCAATCCCCCCGGGCGGCGCCGCATGGGTTCCGCAGGCGCACGGAACGCCGCACTATGCACCCGGCCGCGCCTCCGCGGCCCCACAACCTTGCCGGAGCCGCCCCCGCCGATGCGTCGCCTCTTGCTCTCCGCGGTCCTGCTCGCGGGGCTCGTCGCCCCGCCCGCCCCCGCCCAGACGCCACCCGAGACCGTCGTCATCCTCGACATGTCCGGCTCCATGTGGGGCCGGATCGGGGAGGAGACGAAGCTCGAGATCGCCCGCAGGGCGGTGCGGGAGATGTTCTCCCGCTTCCCCCAGGGCAGCCGCGTCGGCCTCATGGCCTATGGCCACCGCCGCGCCGGGGATTGCCGCGACATCGAGATGCTGGTCCCGCCCGGGCCGGTCGAGCCCGCCCGCATCGAGGCCACACTCTCCCGCCTGACCGCGCGCGGCCGCACCCCGCTGACGGAGAGCGTGCGCGAGGCCGCCCGCATCCTGCGCGCGGGCGAGCACGGCGGCACCGTCATCCTGGTCACCGACGGCATCGAGACCTGCGGTGGGGACCCCTGCGCGCTGGCGGCCGA
Source organism: Roseococcus sp. (assembly GCA_046291055.1). Classification (GTDB taxonomy): domain Bacteria; phylum Pseudomonadota; class Alphaproteobacteria; order Acetobacterales; family Acetobacteraceae; genus Roseococcus. The sequence goes on along the minus strand of JBKBSR010000396.1, from coordinate 1,728 downwards.
GCTCGAGGCCGCCAACGCCGCCTTCACCGCCCATGTGGTCGGCTTCGACCTCCGCACCCCGGCCGAGCGCGCCCGGGTGGCCTGCATCGCCGAGCGCACGGGCGGGATGTTCGTCGCCGCCGACACTGCCGCGGAACTGGCCGATGCGCTGGCCCGCACGGCGCAGGCGGCCCCCGCCCCGCCGCCGGCCGCCCCGCCGCGCACCACCGGCCTGCGCGCCACCTCGGGCCCGGGCGGGCCCGACCTGCCGAACGCCACCTTCACCGTGCTGCGCGAGGGCGAGGAGACGCCGCTCCATGACGGCCCCGCCGCGCGGCTCGCCCTGCCGCCCGGGCGCTATGTCGTCACCGGCTCGACCGAGGACCGCATCGGCACCGTCACCGCCGAGGTGACGGAGCGCGGCCCAGAGGAGATCGTGGTCCCCCTCGCCGACACCCTGCCGCGCGCCACACTCCGCCCCGCCGCGGCGAGCATCGGCGCGACGGAGCTGCTGGAGGTCGCCTGGGAAGGCCCGAACGAGCCCGGCGACTACTTGGTCGTCGCCCCCGCCGGGCCGAACGCCGAGGAGCCGGAGACGCGCCACTATGCCTGGACGGCGGACGGCTCGCCCGCGCGGCTGCGCGTGCCGGCCACACCCGGCGCCCATGAGGTGCGCTACGTGCTGGCCCGCGCCGGCCGGCCGATCGGCCGCGCGGCGGTGACGGTCACGCCCGTCACCGCGAGCCTCGACGCCGCGGCGGAAGCGGGCGCGGGCTCGATGGTCGAGATCCGCTGGACCGGCCCGCGCGCGCCCGGATCCTGGATCGGCATCGCGCCCGCCGGCAGCGGCCCGGCCGATCATGTCGGTGGCGCCTATGCCTGGGCGGCGGGGGCGGAGAACCCGCTTGCGCTCATGGCGCCGGTCGCGCCGGGACGTTACGAGATTCGCTTCGTCGAGGGCGTGGACGGGACGGTGCTCGCCTCCCGCCCGCTGCGGGTGACCGCGGCGCGCGCTACCCTCGAGGCGCCCGAGACGGCGATGGCCGGCAGCCACGTGACGGTGCGCCACACCCCGGCGCAAGCGGGCTCGGGCAGTTTCGTCACGGCCGTCCCGCCGGATGCCGAGCCCGGGCACTACCTCACCTACTTCTACGCGGACGGCGGCGAGGGCAGCCTGCGCCTGCCGGGCACGCCGGGGCGGCTGGAACTGCGCTTCGTGCTGGCGGGGCCCGGCGGGGCCGCGGTGATCGCGCGCCGGCCCATCACGCTGACGCCGGCCACGGCCACGCTCGTCGCGCCTGAGGCGGTCGCGGCGGGCGAGGCGGTGACGATCCGCTACACCGGCCCGCGCGGGGATGGGGATTTCATCACCATCGTCGAGCCCGGCGCCGAGCCCAACCACTACGAGGGATGGTTCGGCGCCGGCGGCGAGGAAGGCGAGATCACCGCGCCCGCGACGCCCGGAACCTACGAGATCCGCTACGTCAGCAGCGCGCCGGGCCTTGCGGATCCGGTCATCGCGCGCCGCCCGCTGACGGTGCGCTGAGCCCGGCGAAGGCCCACCCTTGGGCGGGCCCGCCGCATCGCATCAGAGGGCGGCGAGGACCGCCTGGCCGCTCGAGACCTCGAAGGCGCCCGGCGCCTCGATGGCGATGTGCGTGACCTTGCCGTCCTTCGCCACCAGGGCGAAGCGCTGGCAGCGCACGCCGAGGCCGCGGGCCGTGAGGTCGAACTCGAGCCCCATCGCCT
>JBKBSR010000395.1:0-2477 GCA_046291055.1 Roseococcus sp. | reverse complement strand
CGTGGTGAAGGAGGTGGAGACGCGCGTCTTCCTGCTCGGCGCGCTCGCCGGCTCGCGCAGCCTCGACGGCGGCGAGGAGGACCGCGAGGGCTTCCGCGCGCGCAGCCGCGCCGCGCTGGAAGCCTTCGGCGGGCGCATCCTCTTCCTCCCGGGGCAGGATGGCGCGCCCGGGGCCGCCGAGGGCGCCGCCGAACCCGATGCGCCCGGCCTGCTGCAGCAACTGGCCGAGGCCGCGCTGGCCCGGGGCGAGCCTGCCTTCCCCCTGCTGCCGCAGCCGGACGGGCGGCCGCTGCCCTTCGTGCTCGTCCCCGTCGAGCGGCCGCAGGCGCGGCTCGGCGCACTGGGTATCCCGATCGACCCCTCGGTGCTGGACGCCGCGCTGCGCCTGCCCGAACTGCCCGAGGGCAGCGCCCTCTTCCTGCTCGGCCCCGGCGGCGAGGTGATCGCCCGCTCCTCGGAGACGGTGCTGCCCGGCCTCACCCGCTGGCCCGAGGACCAGGCGCCCGCGCTGCGCGCCGCGCTCGGCATGGGCCTCGTTCCCGCGCGGCTGGGCGCGGCGGAGCTCTTCATCCAGGCCGAGCCGGTGGAGCGCACCGGCTGGACCGTGGTGGTCGCGGAGCCGGAGGCCGCCTTCGCCGCGCGCTGGCGCGCGCCCGCGCTGCGCTACCTGGCCGGGGCGCTGGCCATCGTCGCGGCGGGGCTGCTGGTGGCGGGCTGGTTCGCGCGGCGGCTGCTCGCCGCCCTGCCGGGCCGGGCCGAGGCCGCGCGCCCCCCCGGCGCCGCCCTGCGGGTGGCCGAGTTCGAGGCGGCCCAGGCGGCGATCCGCACCGCCCAGGCCGCGCTGCGCCGCGAGGCCGACCGCGCCGCCGCCGTGGCCGCCGAGAACAGCCGCCTCGCGCGCGAGGCGGAGAACGACCGCCGCCTGCTGCGCTCGGTGATGGAATCCGCGCCCGACCCGATCTTCGTGAAGGACCGCGCGCTGCGCTACGTGATGGTGAACGAGGCGACGGCGCGCGCCATGGGCCGCCCCGCGCCCGCCATCCTGGGCCGCGGCGACGCCGATCTCCTCGCGCCCGACATGGCCGAGCGCCTCGCCGCCCAGGACCGCGCGGTGATGGCCGAGGGCCGCCCGATGGAGTTCGAGGACCGGCTTCCGCCCGACGCCGAGGGGCGCGCCACCATCTTCCTCACCACCAAATCCCCCTGGCGGCGCGCCGATGGCCGCCTGGCGGGCGTGGTGGGCATCTCGCGCGACGTGACGCGCCGGCGCGAGGCCGAGGCGCGGCTGCGCGCCGCCGAGGACGCGATGCGCCGCCTCGCCCGCGCCGACAGCCTGACGGTGATGAGCGTGGGCATCGCCCATGAGCTGAACCAGCCGCTCACCGCCTCGGCCAACTATCTCGGCGCGGCGCTGCGCTGGCTCGAGCGCGCGGGCGGCGAGGGGCCGGCCATGGCCGAGGCGCGCGCGGCCATCGCCGAGGCGGCGGCCGAGACCCAGCGCGCCGGCGCCATCCTGCGCGGCCTGCGCGACTTCATCGACCGCGGCGAGGCCGGGCAGTCCGAGGTGGCGCTCGCCCCGCTCGTCGCGGAGACGGTGGCGCTGCTCGCCGCCGCCCGCGGGGGCGAGGAGCTGCCGGTGGCGCTCGAGATGCCCGAGGCGCCGGTGCTGGTCCGCGCCGACCGGCTGCAGCTCCAGCAGGTGCTGGTGAACCTGCTGCGCAACGCCATCGAGGCGACCGAAGGCCAGGCGGAACGTGGCCTCGCCGTGCGGCTCCGCGTGCAGGGGGCGCAGGCGCGGCTCAGCGTGCTCGACCGCGGCCCCGGCCTCGCGCCCGAGGTGCGCGCGCGGCTGTTCGAGCCCTTCGTCTCGACCAGCGCCCAGGGAATGGGCATGGGGCTGTCCATCTGCCGCACCATCGTCGAGGCGCAGGGCGGGCGCATCGCCGCCGAGGACCGGCCGGGCGGCGGCGCGGCCTTCGTCATCCAGCTTCCCATCGCGCAGGAGCCTGCATGAACGAGACGGTGCATGTGGTGGACGATCACGCGGCGGTGCGGCGGTCGCTGGCCGCGCTGCTGGGCGCGGCGGGCCATGCGGTGGCGCTGCACGCGAGCGGCGAGGCGCTGCTGGCCGAGGCCGAGCGCGGCCTCGGCGGCGGCTGCGTGATCCTCGACGTGCGCATGCCCGGCATGGACGGGCTGGAGGTGCTGGCCGCCCTGCGCGCGCGGCCCGCGCCGCCGCCCGTGGTGCTCGTCACCGGCCATGCGGACATCCCGCTCGCCGTGCGCGGCATGCGCGCGGGCGCCTTCGACTTCGTGGAGAAGCCCTACACCGAGGCGCGCATCCTCGGCGCGGTGGAGGAGGCGCTGGCCGCCGCGCGCGCGGCCGCGGCGGCGCGCGAGGACTCGGCCTCGGACCACCATCACCCCGCGCTTCTCCCCCCCCACGAAGAGGAGGGGGTTGCCCCCACCCTCCAGGG
>JBKBSR010000040.1:0-13582 GCA_046291055.1 Roseococcus sp. | reverse complement strand
GGGGCCCCCGCGAAGTTTTTCGCCGCGCATTTCAGCGGCGAAAATTTTCGTGGGGAGCTACGCCGCCAGCACCGCCAGCAGCAGCAGGGCCACGATGTTGGTGATCTTGATCATCGGGTTCACCGCCGGGCCGGCGGTGTCCTTGTAGGGGTCGCCCACCGTGTCGCCCGTCACGGCGGCCTTGTGGGCGTCGCTGCCCTTGCCGCCGTAATGGCCCTCCTCGATGTATTTCTTCGCGTTGTCCCAGGCGCCGCCGCCCGTCGTCATGGAGACGGCCACGAAGAAGCCCGTGACGATGACGCCGAGCAGCAGCGCGCCCAGCGCCGCGAAGGCCGCCGCCTTGCCGGCGATGGCCAGCACGAAGAGGAACCACAGAACCGGCCCCAGCACCGGCAGCAGCGAGGGGATGATCATCTCCCGGATGGCGGCCTTGGTGAGCATGTCCACCGCGCGGCCGTAATCCGGCTTCTCGGCGCCCTGCATGATGCCCGGCTTCTCGCGGAACTGCCGGCGCACCTCCTCCACCACGGACTGGGCGGCCCGGCCCACGGCCGTCATGCTCAAGCCGCCGAACAGATAGGGCAGCAGCCCGCCGAATAGCAGCCCGACCACGACATAGGGGTTGGCCAGCGAGAAGTCGATCGCGCCCAGCCCCGCGAAATACGGATACTCGGCGGGCTTGGAGATGAAGTAGTTCAGATCCTGCGTGTAGGCGGCGAACAGCACCAGCGCGCCAAGGCCGGCCGAGCCGATGGCGTAGCCCTTCGTCACCGCCTTGGTGGTGTTGCCCACCGCGTCCAGCGCATCGGTGGTCACGCGCGTCTCGGGCGGAAGCCCGGCCATCTCGGCGATGCCGCCCGCGTTGTCGGTGACGGGGCCGAAGGCGTCCAGCGCCACGATCATGCCCGCGAGCGAGAGCATGGTGGTGGTGGCGATGGCGATGCCATAGAGCCCGCCCAGCGAATAGGCGATGATGACGCCGAGGATGATGACCAGCGCCGGCAGCGCCGTGCTCTCCATCGAGACGGCGAGGCCGCGGATCACGTTGGTGCCGTGCCCGGTCTGCGAGGCCTCGGCGATGGCCTTCACGGGGCGATAGCCCGTGCCCGTGTAGTATTCGGTGATCCAGACGATGGCCGCGGTCACCGCAAGCCCCACCGCCCCGCAGAGGAACATCGCGAAGGCGAAGCCGAAGCCGAGGGTGAACCCGAAGGTGAGCAGCGCGAGCGGCAGCAGGCCGGCGAGCGAGAGCGCGCCCGTCCAGATCAGCCCCGTGTACATCGCGCCCATGATCGAGTTGTTCGCCGGCAGCTTCACCTTGTAGGCGCCGTAGATGGAGGTGACGACGCACAGCCCCCCGATCAGCAGCGGGAAGAGCATGGTCGCCATCCGCCCCTCGGTGAAGGTGATGGCCGCCAGCACCATGGTCGCCACCGCCGTCACGGCGTAGGTCTCGAACAGGTCCGCCGCCATCCCGGCGCAGTCGCCCACGTTGTCGCCCACATTGTCGGCGATGGTGGCGGGGTTGCGCGGGTCATCCTCGGGGATGCCGGCCTCCACCTTGCCCACCATGTCGCCGCCCACATCGGCGCCCTTGGTGAAGATGCCCCCCCCGAGCCGGGCGAAGATGGAGATGAGGGAGGCACCGAAGCCCAGCGCCACCAGGCTGTCGATCACGCCGCGCGAGTTCGGCTCGAGCCCGGCCAGCACCACCAGCACGAAGAAATAGACGGCCACGCCCAGCAGCGCGAGGCCGGCCACCAGCATCCCCGTGATGGCGCCCGACTTGAAGGCGAGGTCGAGCCCCGCGGCGAGGCCCTGGGTGGAGGCTTCGGCCGTGCGGACATTGGCGCGCACCGAGACGTTCATGCCGATGAAGCCCGCCGCCCCCGAGAGCACGGCGCCGATCAGGAAGCCGATGGCCACCGGCGCGCCCAGCAGCAGCCAGACCAGCACGAAGAGCACCACGCCCACCGCGCCGATGGTCATGTACTGGCGCTTGAGGTAGGCGCTCGCGCCCTCCTGGATGGCGCGCGCGATCTCCTGCATGCGCGCGTCGCCGGCGGGCTTGGCCATGATCTCCCGGGTAGTGACCCAGCCATAGGCGATGGAGCACGCCCCGAGCAGGATCACCAGGAGAAGGGTGATGGTGGTCACGTAGCACTCCCTTCCTTGTTATCGATTTCTCGGCCCGCGCTCGCGCCGGGGCGTCCCGGCGGGCGCGGTGCGGGGCGGAGCGTGGCCCGGAATGACGCCCCGCGCAACGCCATCCACTGGTCCTCGCTCCGATCCGCCACGTTGTGTGGCGGCGCGGTGACCGTGTAGAGGGGGCCAACGTCGACCGCCCGGAGTGCCCATGCGCATCGAAGCCATCCCCATCGGCAAGAACCCGCCCGAGGACGTGAACGTGATCGTCGAGGTCGGCGTCGGCGGGGAGCCGATCAAGTACGAGCTGGAGAAGGACGCGGGCACGCTGTTCGTGGACCGCTTCCTGCACACGCCCATGCGCTATCCGGGCAACTACGGCTTCGTGCCGCACACCCTGTGCGGCGATGGCGACCCGCTGGACGTGCTGGTGGCCAACACGCGGCCCATCGTGCCGGGCGCGGTGATCAACGTCCGGCCCGTCGGCGTCCTGAAGATGGAGGACGATGGCGGGATGGACGAGAAGATCCTCGCCGTGCCCTCGCCCAAGCTCACCAAGCGCTACCAGCACGTGACGAACTACACGGACCTGCCGCAGATCACGCTCGACCAGGTGCGCCACTTCTTCGAGCATTACAAGGATCTGGAGCCCGGCAAGTGGGTGAAGATCATCGGCTGGGGCGATGCGGAGGAGGCGAAGCGCATCGTCGTCGAGTCGATCGAGCGCTACAAGCAGCACTCCTGGCCGGTGGTGGACCGGCGCAAGCCGCAGCAGGGATAGCGCGGCCGCCGCGTGCGGCGGCGCCTCGGCGGTCGCTCAGCGCCTGCGAGACGCGGCGGGCGCGCGGATCAGCGCGCGGGGCGTTGAAAGGCCCCATCGGCCGCGCGCGGGAGCGGGGCGCCATGGTCCCAGCCCTCCGGGCAGTGCGGCAGCAGGCCGTTGGAGCGGAAGGAGAAGACGCCTCGCGCGGCGATGACGAGATGATCGTGCAGGGCGATGTCCACGGCCCGCAGGGCGGCCTCCACCTGGGCTGTCATGGCGATGTCGTCCGCGGAAGGGGAGGGATCGCCGCTCGGGTGGTTGTGGGCCAGGATGACGGCGGTGGCGCTGCGCAGCAGCGCGCGGCGGACCAGCTCCCTCGGGTAGAGCGTCACGTGGTTCACTGTCCCGCGCGAGAGCTCCTCCTCGGCGATGAGGCGGTTCCTCGGGTTGAGATAGAGCACCTGCACCGTCTCGATGGAGAGTTCGGCGAGCCGGGGCGCGAGATAGGCGATGGTGGCCGACAGGCGGGAGAAGCTGCGCTGCGCGGACCGGCGGCGGCGCGAGAGGATGTCGGCCAGCCGCCGCTGGTAGCTGATGACGCGCGCGGTGCGGTCGGTCATTCCAGGAACGAGACGCAGCTCCGCGGGGGTGGCGTGCAGCACGCCATCCAGCGTGCCGAAGAGGCGCAGAAGGTCATCGGCGAGTTTCCGCGCCACGGGCTCGCCATGATGCAGCGCGAGGAGCTGGGTGAGGATGTCCTCCTCGTTCGCGGCGGCCGGAGGGGCGCGGTCGAACGCCGGATCAAACCGCGACGCGGCGGGCCGGCTCAGCGCGTCCCGCAGGCAGGGTTGCGACGCAGGAGACGGAAATCCACCCTCACGACCTCGACGCATGCCCGACACACCCCCTGGTAGAGGAACCTGCCAGGGAGGCAATCAGAGATGCTTCTCGCCGTCTATGAAACGAATGTCTCATCCGGCATAGACGCGACTCGGCGACTCGGGTGTTGTATTCGCGCAACAGTCAACGCTCTTCGCTGGGTCTGGCGGCCTCCACCTGGCTCACGATCGCCCGTGTCGCTTCGCCGCGGAGGCGGAACGCCTCGTCGAGATCGTCTGCTGTTGTCAGGAAGGGGGAGCGGCGGTCCCTCGGATTCTCCTTGATGGAGAGAAGGCCGGCTCTTGTCAGATCCTGGATGGCCCGCGAAATGGTCGCCTGGCTCCAGACGCCATGGGCGCGCGCGGCGAGCTGCTTCTGCGAGATCGGCTCGTCGCGCCCGCGCGCGCAGGCCACTTCGAGCGCCACCCAGTAGCTCGCCAGGGCGCGCGCCGCGCCCACCAGATCGCGCAAGGCCTCGGCGCCCGTCAGCGCGCGCCGCAGCGCCGCCGCCTCCAGCTCCAGCCCGACCAGGGCGGCCGGGTGGTTCGAGCGCAGAATGCGGCGCAACTCGCGCCCGGGGAGGTCGGGCGGCGGAGGGCAGCCGTTCCGCGTGCGTCGTTTCATGGCTGCCGGTCCTGCAATGCGGGCGGGCGCCGCGTATGGCCCTCTGCCCACGGGCTGTGCGCGAGGGCGGCAAAACGCCAGCCGGGCGCCTTGGCCGAGGGCCTGACTCCGAGGGCATCCTCCAGCGGGCCGATGGCGCGCGCACCGGCCGCAGCGCTGGACCGGACCCCGGAAAGTCCGTCAAGAGAGTTAGACAAACTCGCAGTCAAGGTGCGTGCTCTCCGCTCGACAGGAAAAGGCGACAAAAAAATGTCTAGAGTCGATCCGCTGGATGGTTGCTGTTTCCGATCAATCTGATCAGTTAATATCTTCACGCATAACCATTATACTGTATATGGAGTATGAATAGGCGGATCAAAGAACATGGCACACGGATTTCTTTTCCATATGCAAAGAAATGGCGCCACGTCAGGTTTTGTGGGATCTGATGGATGTCGCAACCCATCTCCGGGCATGGGAGGGTTGCGCCGTCGCCGCGCTCGCGGGAGGCGAACCCGGTGTGTGCCGTCGCGACCGATCGGCGCGCGCGGGGGCCTTCACCTCGGCGGCGCCGCGTCGCCAGGGCGCGCCCTGGACGGCGCCTGTCGCCTCGCCCATGCTCCGCGCACCCCCTCGCGCCCGTAGCTCAATGGTCAGAGCGGGCCGCTCATAACGGCTTGGTTGCGGGTTCGAGTCCTGCCGGGCGCAGGGGGGGGCGAGGAAGGACATCAGGTCATCACCGATCCGCTCCGCTTCGCGCTGCCCGAGGGGGAGGTCACCGTCACCTTCGCCGAGGGCCGCGTCACCGGCTTCCGCCACGCCCCGCCCGGGCGCGCGCCGCGCGACTACGGCTTTCCGTATTCCGAGGCCTTCGCGCGCGGCCTGCACGCGGCGCATGGGCCGCTGTTCCTGCTGCGCGACGCCGAGCGCGACTGGTTCGTGCGCGCGCGCACCGCCTACATGCTGGACCGCTTCCTCGGCGGGCTCGACCGCGCGGCGCCGCTCGAGGTGCTCGACTACGGCTGCGGCTGCGGCTCCTCCCTCGCCGCCATCCGCGCGCATTTCCCGCACGCGCGTCTGACCGGCGCGGATCTGGACGCCTTCACCCTCGCCATCGCGCGCGCCCGCTTCGAGGGCGAGGCCGGGCCGCCGCGGCTGCTGCTCTCGGAGGGCGCGCGGCTGCCGGCCGGAACGGGCGCCGGCTACGACATCGTGCAGCTCAACGCCGTGGTGGAGCACCTGCTGCCGCAGGAGCGCCCGGCGCTGCTCGGCGCGCTCTGGGCGGCGCTGCGGCCCGGCGGGGCGATGATCGTGACCGAGACCCCCTGGCGCTGGTTCCCGGTCGAGACGCACACCACCTCGCTGCCGCTGGTGAACTACCTGCCAGACCGGCTGGCGCTCGCCGCGCTGCGCCGCTGCGGCCGCTTCCCGCGCGAGACGGACTGGACGGGGGCGCTGCGCCTCGGCCTGCGCGGGGCGACGCTGCGCGAGATCCTCGCCGCCCTGCCGGGCGGGGAGGGCGCGGCGGAGCTGATCCGCAGCCCCGCCCCCGATGCGCGGGACCTGCTCGACGCCTGGTGGCACGGCGAGGTGCGGCGGGAGGGGCGCGGCAAGCGCCTGGCCTGGCGCGCGCTGTCGGCGCTGCGCGCGGCCACGGGCATCGTGCTGCCGCCCTGGATCAACGTCGTGCTGCGCAAGAGGGGCTGAACCGATGCCGCTGCACGACCTCGACCACATCGCCCTGCTGCGGCAGAGCCTCGCCGTCGCCCGCCGCGCGCGGGAGAAGGGCAGGCACCCCTTCGGCGCCATCCTGGTGGACGAGCACGGCAAGCTGCTCATGGAGCAGGAGAACGCCTTCGACGCCGAAGGCCGCACCGGCCACGCCGAGACGGTGCTGGCCCGTCGCGCCTGCGCCGCCTTCAGCGCGGAGGAACTCGCCCGCACCACCATGTATGTCAGCGCCGAGCCCTGCGCGATGTGCGCGGGCGCGCTCTACTGGGCCGGCATCGGGCGCGTGGTCTATGCGATGAGCGAGGCGCGGCTGAAGCGGATCATCGGCCCGCATCCGGACAACCTGACGCTCGATCTGCCCTGCCGGGTGGTGCTGGCCGCCGGCCAGCGCCCCGTGGAGGTGATCGGCCCCCTGCTGGAGGAGGACGCCGAGGCGATCGGCCTGCATGAGGGTGTCTGGGACCGGCATTGAAGGAGGGGGGGCGGCCCGGTAGAAGGCCCGCAACCCCGACACAGCAGGACTCGCGCCCTCATGCCCGCCTGGCAGTATGTCTATGTGATGAAGAACCTCACCAAGTCCTACCCGGGCGGGCGCGAGGTGTTCAAAGGCATCACCCTCTCCTTCCTGCCGGATGCGAAGATCGGCGTGCTCGGCCCCAACGGCGCGGGCAAGTCCACGCTGATGAAGATCATGGCCGGGCGCGACCACGACTTCGGCGGCGAGGCCTGGGCCGCCGAGGGGGCGCGCGTGGGCTACCTCGAGCAGGAGCCGCAGCTCGACCCGACGAAGACCGTGGGCGAGAACGTGCGCGCCGCCTTCACGGAACTCGAAGCCCAGCTCCAGCGCTTCAACGAGATCTCCGAGAAGTTCGCCGAGGAGATGAGCGAGGAGGAGATGAACGCGCTCCTTGCCGAGCAGGGGCAGCTCCAGGAGAAGATCGACGCCGCCGACGGCTGGGAGCTGGATCGGCGCATCGACATCGCCCTCGATGCGCTGCGCTGCCCGCCGGCCGACAGCCCCGTGACCAACCTCTCGGGCGGCGAGCGCCGGCGCGTGGCGCTCTGCCGCCTGCTGCTCGAGAAGCCGGACCTGCTGCTGCTCGACGAGCCGACCAACCACCTCGACGCCGAGAGCGTGGCCTGGCTCGAGAAGACGCTGCGCGACTATCCCGGCGCGGTGCTCGTCGTCACCCACGACCGCTACTTTCTCGACAACGTGACGAACTGGATTCTCGAGGTGGATCGCGGCCGCGGCTATCCCTACCAGGGCAACTACTCGGCCTATCTCGAGCAGAAGCGCAAGCGCCTCGAGCAGGAGAACCGCGAGGAGCAGGCGCGCATCCGCGCGCTGGCGCAGGAGCAGGAGTGGATCGGCCGCACCCCCGCCGCCCGCCAGGCGAAGAACAAGGCGCGCATCCAGCGCTACGAGGAGCTGCTCGAGAAGAGCCAGGAGCGCGGGCCCGGCGAGCTCGAGATCCTCATCTCGCCGCCGCCGCGCCTCGGCAACACCGTCATCGAGGCCGAGCACCTGCGCAAGGGCTACGGCAACCGCCTGCTGATCGACGACCTCTCCTTCAAGCTGCCGCCCGGCGGCATCGTCGGCGTCATCGGGCCCAACGGCGCGGGCAAGACCACGCTGTTCCGCATGATCACCGGCCAGGAGAAGCCCGACGCCGGCACCCTGCGCATCGGCGAGACGGTGAGCCTCGGCTACGTGGACCAGTCGCGCGACAGCCTGGACGACCGCAAGACCGTCTGGGAGGAGATCTCGGGCGGCGACGACGTGATCAACATCGGCAAGCGCTCGATCCCCTCGCGCGCCTACACGGCGGCCTTCAACTTCCGCGGCGCGGACCAGCAGAAGCGCGTGGGCGTGCTCTCGGGCGGTGAGCGCAACAGGGTTCACCTCGCGAAGATGCTGCGCGTGCCGCACAACGTGCTGCTGCTCGACGAGCCGACCAACGACCTCGACGTGGACACGCTGCGCGCCCTCGAGGAGGCGCTGATGGAGTTCGCCGGCTGCGTGGTGGTGATCAGCCACGACCGCTGGTTCCTCGATCGCCTCGCCACGCACATCCTGGCCTTCGAGGGCGATTCCCACGTCGAGTGGTTCGAGGGCAACTTCCAGGCCTACGAGGAGGACAAGCGCCGCCGCCTGGGCAAGGACGCGACCGAGCCGCACCGCATCAAGTATCGCCCGCTGGTGCGCTGATCCCCGCGCCGGGGCGCCGCCGCCCCGGCCTGTCGCCCGAGGAGGCGGGATGGGATGTCCGCCATGATCGCCGCGCCCCGCAGCCTGGTCATCGGCCCCGACGAGATCGGCCTCGCCTGCCGCTACAAGGCGGGCCCCGCCGTCCGCTCGACGGACGAGGGGGGCCATGCGGACGCCGTGCTGCCGCGCGGCGTGCCCATCGGCTACTACGCGCGCACGAAGCGCGACCGCCGCCTCGCCCTCATCGCGCCCGGCATGGTCAAGCGCGCCGAGGCGCTGCGCGCCCACCGCCCCGAATACATGCTGGCCGAGGAGGCGCGCGCGCGAGGCTGCCCCACCACCTTCGCGCTGATCCGCGTGGGCGAGGCGCGCGCCGCCGCCTTCGCCCGCGCCTGGGAGGAGATCGAGGCCGACCCGCCGCACTTCCTCGCCATCGGCGGCAACTGCGCGCAGGTGATCCATGGCGCGCTGGTGCGCGCCGGCGTTCTGGCGCGCCGCCTCGTCGCGCCCGGCAGTCCGGATGCGCTGTTCCGCGCGCTGCACCGCGCCCACCCCGAGGCGCGCATCGCCACGGGCTATGCGAGCTTCCTGCCCGACGGCGCGGGCGGCTACCGCGTCGAGCTCGCGCCATGAGCCAGCTTCTGCGCGCGCCGCGCACCGTCACCACCGCGCGCCTCTCGCTGCTGCCGCCGGGCCCCGAGCATCTGCCCGACCTCATCCGCCTCAAGGCCGACGAGGCGGTGTTCGGCTTCATGCTGCACGGCACCCGCACGCCCGAGCGCACGCGCGAGGAGCTGGAGGACGACATGGCCTTCTGGCAGGTGCGCGGCTACGGCACCTGGTCCGTCTTCGAGCGCGGCACAGGGCGCTTCCTCGGCATCGCGGGGCTGATGGAGAGGCCGGACGGGCGCGGCGTCGCGGTGCGTTTCGCCCTCTGGCCCGACTGCCGCGGCCGCGGCTATGCGCGGGAGGCGGCGCGCGCTGCGCTCGAGTTCGGCCATGCGGCGGGGCTGCCCCGCATCATCGGCGTGGCGCGCGAGACGAACGCGCCGAGCCGCGCGGTGCTGACCGAGATCGGCATGCGCGAATGCGGGGAGTTCATGAACCGCGGCCACCGCATGGTGGTGTACGAGAGCCTGGCCGGATCGCGGTAGGGCCCGGGCCGGGGGCAGGCCGGGCGGAGAACCGCCCGGCCCTTCGGCAGCGCCAGTCTCAGACGCTGTAGTACATCTCGAACTCGACCGGGTGCGGGGTGTGCTCGAAGCGGTACACCTCCGTCCACTTCAGCTCGATGTAGCTCTCGATCTGGTCCTTCGAGAACACGTCGCCCGCCAGCAGGAACTCGTGGTCCGCCTCGAGCGACTGCAGCGCCTCGCGCAGCGAGCCGCACACCGTCGGGATGCCCTTCAGCTCCTCAGGCGGCAGGTCGTAGAGGTCCTTGTCCATGGCGTCGCCCGGATGGATCTTGTTCTTGATGCCATCGAGGCCGGCCATGAGCATGGCGGCGAAGGCGAGGTAGGGGTTCGCGCCCGGATCGGGGAAGCGCACCTCGACGCGCTTGGCCTTCGGGCTCGTCGCGTAGGGGATGCGGCAGGAGGCCGAGCGGTTGCGGGCCGAATAGGCCAGCAGCACCGGCGCCTCGAAGCCCGGGATCAGCCGCTTGTAGCTGTTGGTCAGCGGGTTGGTGAAGGCGTTCAGCGCCTTGGCGTGCTTGATGATGCCGCCGATGTAGTAGAGCGCCGTCTCGCTGAGGTCGGCATAGCCGTTGCCCGCGAAGAGCGGCTTGCCGTCCTTCCAGATGGACTGGTGGACGTGCATGCCCGAGCCGTTGTCGCCATAGATCGGCTTCGGCATGAAGGTGGCCGACTTGCCGTAGCTGTGGGCGACGTTGTGGATGCAGTACTTGTAGATCTGCATCTGGTCGGCCATCTTGACGAGCGTGTTGAACTTCATGCCCAGCTCATGCTGGGACTGCGCCACCTCATGGTGGTGCTTCTCGATCACCACGCCCATCTCGCCCATGGTGGAGAGCATTTCGGCGCGCAGATCCTGCTCGCTGTCCACCGGGGGCACGGGGAAGTAGCCGCCCTTGACGCTGGGCCGATGGCCCATGTTCCCCTCGGGGAAGTCCTTCAGGCTGGCCTGCGGGCCCTCGACGCTGTCGAGCTGGTAGATGCCGTAGTTGCCGCCCGTGCCGAACTTCACGTTGTCGAAGATGAAGAACTCCGCCTCGGGGCCGAAGAAGGCGGTGTCGCCGATGCCGGTGCTCTTCAGATACTCCTCGGCCTTCTTCGCGGTCGAGCGCGGGTCGCGCGAGTAGCGCTGGCCGGTCGAGGGTTCGTAGATGTCGCAGAACAGGATGAGCTGCGGCTTGGCCGAGAAGGGGTCCATGCAGGCCGAGGCCGCGTCCGGCATCAGGATCATGTCGGACTCGTTGATCGCCTTCCAGCCGGCGATCGAGGAGCCGTCGAACATGATGCCTTCCTCGAAGGTGTCCGGCTCGATGGTGGAGACGTGCTGGGCCGTGTGCTGCCACTTCCCGCGCGGGTCGGTGAAGCGGAAGTCCACATACTCCACGCTGTTCTCCTTGATCATTTCCATGACCTTGGAGACGGCCTCGGGGGAATTCATCGCCATGTCGCTGTCCTGTTGTCCTGCGTCCCTGTTGGATTCGCCGCGCCCCGCCCCTCGCCGAGGGGCCCTGCGCGGCCGCCGCATCCGCGGCCAGGGACGCCCCCGCGCCGCGCATGCCGCGCTGTGCCGATGGCCGCGCGAGGCTGGCAGCGCCCGCGCGGCCGGAAACTCACACCGCGTCCTCGCCGCGTTCGCCGGTGCGGATGCGGATCACCTCCTGGATGTCGGAGATGAAGATCTTGCCGTCCCCGATGCGGCCCGTGCGCGCCGCCTGCTGGATGGCCTCCACCGCGCGCTCCACCATGTCGTCGGCGCAGACCACCTCGATCTTCACCTTCGGCAGGAAGTCCACGACGTATTCGGCGCCGCGGTAGAGCTCGGTATGCCCCTTCTGCCGGCCGAAGCCCTTGGCCTCGACGACGGTGAGGCCCTGCAGCCCGATCTCGTGCAGCGCGTCCTTCACCTCGTCGAGCTTGAAGGGCTTGATGATGGCCTCGATCTTCTTCATCGCATCCAACTTCGCTGTGAACGGGCGGAAGGCGGCCCGCGACGTTTCCCCGGCGCCGCCGCGCAGGTCGTCCCGCCCGCGCCGGAGGCCGGGGTGTTTTGCACGCGCGCCGCGGGGGGCGCAATCGTCGCCTCTTCCTGAAACACCCCCTGGCGCGCCCTGATTCGGCCCGCCCGATAGGCAGCATGCCTGCATCCTGGGCATGCCCTCCCCGCGCCCGCGGCTTTGGGCGGGGGGCGGCCCATGCTAAGCCTGCGGGCCCACACGCCTTCCGGGGGTTTCCGCCGTGCAGCCGATGAACCACCTGCTCTCCGCCACCGGCACCACCATCTTCACGGTGATGTCGGCGCTGGCCGCCGAGCACGGCGCGATCAATCTCGGCCAGGGCTTCCCCGACTATGACGGCCCGCCCGACGTGATCGAGGCGGCCGCCGCCGCGCTGAGGGACGGGCGCAACCAGTATCCGCCCATGACCGGCGTGCCCGAGCTGCGCCGCGCCGTGGCCGAGGCCAACCGCCGCTTCTACGGGCTCGAGGTGGATCCGGACCGCGAGGTGGTCGTCACCTCCGGCGCCACCGAGGCCATCACCGCCTGCCTCATGGCCGTCCTCAACCCCGGCGACGAGTGCGTGCTGATCGAGCCGCTCTACGACACCTACCTGCCCGTGGTGCGGCTGCTCGGCGCCACCCCGCGCCTCGTGCGCCTCGCCCCGCCGAAATGGGAGCTGCCGCGCGCCGAGCTCGCCGCCGCCTTCGGCCCCCGCACCAAGGCCATCCTGCTCAACACGCCGATGAACCCGACCGGCAAGGTGTTCACCGCGGCCGAGCTCGCCTTCCTCGCGGAGCTGATCCAGCGCCACGACGCCTATGCCGTCTGCGACGAGGTCTACGAGCATCTGACCTATGACGGCTGGAGGCACATCCCGCTGATGACGCTGCCGGGCATGCGCGGGCGCTGCATGCGCATCGGCAGCGCGGGCAAGACCTTCAGCCTGACCGGCTGGAAGGTGGGCTACGTCACCTGCGACGCCGCGCTGCAGCCCAATGTGGCGAAGGCGCACCAGAACCTCACCTTCACCACGCCGCCCAACCTGCAGCGCGCGGTCGCGCTGGGCCTCGCCAAGGAGGACGCCTATTTCGAGAGCCTCTCGGCCGAACTCGCCGCGCGGCGCGATCTGCTGACGCAGGGGCTGCGGGGGCTGGGCTTCGCCACCCTGCCCGTGCAGGGCAGCTATTTCGTGACGGCCGACATCCGCTCCATCGGCTATGCGGGCGACGACGTGGCCTTCTGCCGGCAGATCACGGAGCAGGCGAAGGTCACGGCGATTCCCGTCACCGCCTTCTACGCGGGCGAGAATCCGCCGAACCACTACGCGCGCTTCGCCTTCTGCAAGAACGAGGCGGTGCTGCGCGAGGCGCTGGCCCGCCTCGGCGCCTGGATCGAGGCGCGGCGCGCCGCACCGCGCGCCGCCAGCGCCTGAGGGCGCGGCCCCGGGGCGTGCGGCGCGGCCATGCGGCGCGCGCGGGCCGCGGTGGTTGACGCCCCCGCCGCCCCGGCCCTATTCCCCCCGCCACTGCGGCGGCCTTAGCTCAGTTGGTAGAGCGCCAGGTTGTGGTCTTGGATGTCACGGGTTCGAGTCCCGTAGGTCGCCCATCCCTCCTTTCTGCCGAGGCCGCGGCCGCAGGCTGCTTGCCCTCGGCGCCGCCGCCGCGCGAAACTCGCCGCGCTGCTCGCGCCGGGCCAGCAGGGAGGTCCGCCATGCACGCCCCGACCGCGCCGCCCGAGGCCGCGCTCGGCCCGCCGCCGCGGCCCGCGCGCCCGCTCTCGCGCCACATCGCCCTGCTGGCGGCCATGCTGCTCGCCCCCGCGCTGGGGCTCGGCGTGATGACCGCGATCGACCAGACCCGGCGCATCCGGGAGGGGCTGGAGACGGCCTTCTTCTACGCCGGCCGCGCCGCCGCCGTCGCCGTGGTGAAGGAGGTGGAGACGCGCGTCTTCCTGCTCGGCGGGGGGGGGGGGGGGGGGGGGAGGGGGGGCGGGGGGGGGGGGGGGGGGGGGGGGGGGGGGGGGAGGAGGGGCGTGTGGGGGGAGGGAGGTGGGAGCAGAG
>JBKBSR010000039.1:0-13671 GCA_046291055.1 Roseococcus sp. | reverse complement strand
AGAACGTGGCCGCCGTGGTGCGCGGCGACCTGCTGGAGGGCTATGTCGAGGGCGTGGGCACGGTGGTGACGCGCATCGTCTGAACCGCCGCGCTCGGGTGGCGTCGGGGCGTGGACCCCCCGGCGCCGCCGCCACGCCCCCGCGCGGGCCTTGCGCGGGCGGCCCTCTCCGCCAGGCCCCCGCCATGCCCCGCCCGCTCCGCCTCGCCACCTGGAACATCAACTCCGTGCGGCTGCGCTGGCCGCTGCTGGCCGCCCTCGACGAGGCGCTGCGGCCCGACGTGCTCTGCCTGCAGGAGACCAAGTGCCCGGACGAGCTCTTCCCCCGCGCGGAGATCGCCGCGCTGGGCTTCCCGCACATCGCGGTGCGGGGAATGAAGGGCTACAACGGCGTGGCGGTGCTCTCGCGCCGCCCCATCGCCGTGATCGAGGACACGCCCGACTGGTGCGGCAGGGGGGATTGCCGGCACCTCGGCGTGCTGCTCGACGCGCCGGGCGGGCCCATCGAGCTGCACGACTTCTACGTGCCCGCGGGCGGCGATGTGCCCGACCCCGCGGCCAACCCGAAATTCGCCCACAAGCTCGATTTCCTGGCCGAGGCCACCGCCTGGTCCGCCGCCCGCGCCGCCGCGCCGCGCCGCGTGCTGCTGGGCGACCTGAACATCGCGCCCCTCGAGCACGATGTCTGGTCCCACCGCGAGCTGCTCGACGTGGTGTCGCACACGCCCGTGGAAGTGGAGGCGCTGACCGCCTGGATGGCGCGCGGCGGCTGGCACGACGCGGTGCGCCACTTCGTGCCGGAGGAGCAGAAGCTCTATTCCTGGTGGAGCTACCGCGCGCGCGACTGGGCGGCCTCCGACCGCGGAAGGCGGCTCGACCACATCTGGGTCAGCGATGATCTGCGCGGCAGGCTTGCGCGTCAGGTCGTGCTCAAGCCCGCGCGCGGCTGGGAGAGGGCGAGCGACCATGTGCCGGTGATGGTGGAGCTCGGGTTGTGACGCGCTCGGCTGCTGCGCGTCGATTCCGGTCGCATCTGCTTGGCGACCGACTCGCGTTCGCCTCGGGGCGTTGCCATTCTGGTGGGGCCGATGTGGAGAGGGACGGTCATGCCCAGCCTGCAGGAAGCCCTGACGGCGGCCCGCGCACGCCTTGGTCACTTGGTGCGGGAGCGCGAGGTGCTCCGGTGCAGCGTCGCGCTCCGGCCGGGGACAGAGCCGGCGGGCGTGGAGTCGGCCCGCCGCGAGGTGCTGGCCTGGGCGCAAAGGCGGGCCGGTCAGCGCCTGCCCATGACCGCCTGGGATGGGGAGAGTTTCGAGTTGCCGCTTGGCGGGCGTGGAGTCGCCGCACTTTCGCTGCGCTCGGAGGAGGGTCTTGTCTGGGCCTTCCGCGGTGATGATCCCGACAAGTCTGTCCCCGGTAGAACCTGGACCACTGAGGTCGTCATCGGCTCGCATGGGCAAGGTGCAGGCCTTCTGGCCGTGCGACTCCTCGCGAGTTCCGCCGAAGAGGATCTCGACGTTCTGGTGCATGCACCGGGCTTTCTGCGGCAGATCGCCGCCAATGTCGGCCTTTTCGCGGACGGCCGCGCCCTCGCCGAGACTGCCGCGCGGGTGGAGACCGAGGCCGATGTCGCGAGCCTGTGCGAGTTGCTGGAGAAACCCGACCGCCGGCTGCCGGCCCTTGTCCTCGCCGGCGACGAGCGCGAAGCGGACCCCGACAGCCCGACCCTGGATGCCGACCGGCTGGCCAGGGCGTTGCTCGGGCTCGCCCACTGCGTGGTGCTGCCGAGCCGGCACAGCTACGCGCTGAGCGACGAGTTCGGGCGCCTGCGCTCGGTCTATCACGGGGCCGCACGTCTCTACTGGCCGGGCTTCGACGCGGCGGCGAGCCCCTACGAGCATCCGCTTTTCCTCAAGGAGCGGATCCTGGCCGAGCCGGAGGCGGTCGAACGCCGGATCCGCGCGCTCGTCGCCACCGACAGCCTCCGCCGGCGGCGGCTCGGCGACGAGGTTCCCTCCTTCCTCTTGGTCCGCGACGCGCTGCGCGAGGCCGAGCGCGAAGCGCTGCGCCAGCGCGGCGCCAGCGTCGAGGAGCGGCTGCGATCAGCCGAGGAGCGGATCGTCGAGCTCGAGCAGCAGCTCAGGGCCGCGCGGGAGGCCGCCGAGTTCCAGGAGCTGCTGCGCCTCGAGGCGGAAGAACAGCACAAGCGCGAGAAGGCGGAGTTCGAGCAGCGGCTCGCCGAGGCGCAGCGACGCGCTGGCGCGGCCGCCGCCGAGCCTGAGCTCCCCGCCCGCTGGGAGGAGTTCGCGGACTGGTGCGACGAGCACCTCGGCGGGCGCGTGATTCTCGCGGCGCCGCTCCGCAAACGTCTGCGAAAGGCGCTGTTCCTGGACGTGGCCCTGGCCGCACGCTGCCTTCTCTGGCTCGCGCAGCAATGCCTGCCACGGCGGCGGGATGGCGGTGGCCCGGTCGACGGGCCGCTGCCCGGCGAACCCGGCATCCACAACACGCCCTGCGGCGAGGACGCGTTCGATTTCGACCACGCCGGGCATCGACTGACGGCCGACTGGCACATCAAGACCGGCGGCAACACGCGCGAGCCGGAACACTGCCTGCGCATCTACTATGCCTATGACCCCGTTCAGGAGGCGATCGTGGTGGCCGACATGCCGGCGCACCGCCGCACAGGCGCGAGCTGAGGGCCGCGCCAGCGTGGGCGGCGGCTGCGTGCCCGTGCTGCGCGGCGAGGCGCTGCTGTAGCCCCCATTTTCGTTGGACAGCCCCGCCCGCGCCTCGCCATCCTCCCGCCCGCAGGGTTGGGAGAACGAGACATGCACCGCCGTGATCTGCTGGGCGCCACGGGCGCCCTGGCCGCCGCCGCCCTTTCCGCGCCCGCGCTGGCGCAGCCCGCCGCCCAGCGCACGCTGAAGTTCATCCCGCACGCGAACCTGACGGTGATGGACCCGATCTGGACCACCGCCTACATCACGCGCAACAGCGGCTTCCTGGTCTGGGACACGCTCTACGGCCTCGATGACGAGTACAAGCCCCAGCCGCAGATGGTGGAGGGCCACACGGTCGAGAATGACGGCCGCCTCTGGACCTTCACGCTGCGCGAAGGGCTGCGCTTCCACGACAACGAGCCGGTGCGCGCGGCCGACTGCGTGGCCTCCATCGCCCGCTGGGCGCGGCGCGACGCGATGGGCACGCGCCTCGCCCAGCTCACCGAGGAGATGCGTGCGCTGGACGACCGGCGCTTCGCCATCCGCCTCTCGCGCCCCTTCGGCCTGATGCTGGACGCGCTGGCCAAGCCCACCAGCAATGTCTGCTTCATCATGCCCGAGCGCATCGCGCAGACGGACGCCTTCACGCAGATCCGCCCCGAGCAGATGATCGGCTCCGGCCCCTTCACCTTCAAGCGCGACGAACTCGTCTCCGGCAGCCGCATCGTCTATGAGCGCTTCGCCGGTTATCGCCCGCGCCAGGGCGGCCAGCCCTCGGGCACGGCGGGGCCGAAGGTGGTGCATTTCGAGCGCGTCGAGTGGCACATCATCCCCGACTTCGCCACCGCCGGCGCGGCCATCCAGTCCGGCGAGATCGACTGGTGGGAGATCGCGACCACCGACCTCGCGCCCGTGCTGCGGCGCAACCGCAACGTGAACGTGGTGGTGCCCGATCCGCTCGGCTCCATCTCGGTGATGCGGCCGAACCACCTGCACGCGCCGATGAACAACCCGCGCTTCCGCCAGGCGCTGCTGCGCGCGGTGAACCAGGCCGACTACATGACCGCCGTGGCCGGCACCGACCCGCAGATGTGGCGCACCGGCGTGGGCGCCTTCACCCCCGGCACGCCGCTCGCCACCAATGCCGGGCTCGAGGTGTTCACCAACAACATGGAGGAGGCGCGCCGCCTGATCCGCGAGAGCGGCTACAATGGCGAGCGCATCGTGCTGCTCGCCACCACCGACATCGCGAGCCTCGCGGCGCTGTCCCAGGTGGCGGGGGACATGTTCCGCCGCCTCGGCGTGAACATCGACTTCCAGGCGATGGACTGGGGCACGGTGGTGCAGCGCCGCGCCCGGCAGGAGCCGATCGAACAGGGCGGCTGGAGCGTGTTCTGCACGAACTGGGGCGGCCTCGACCACTTCAACCCGGCGGGCCATCTGATGCTGCGCGGCCAGGGGCGCGAGGGCTTCATCGGCTGGCCCACCAGCCCGCGGCTCGAGGCGCTGCGCGAGGCCTGGTTCGAGGCGCCGGATCTCGCGGCCCAGCAGCGCATCGCGGCCGATCTGCAGCGGCAGATGCTGGAGGACGTGCCCTACATCCCGCTCGGCCAGTTCTTCCAGCCGCTGGCGCACCGGCGCAGCATCACGGGCGTGATGCAGCCGGGCGGCATCCCGGTGTTCTGGAACGTGCGGCGGGCGTAGCGCCCGCCGCGCGGCCCAGCCGCGTTCAGGTGTTCATCGCGTCGAAGAAGTCCTGGTTGGTCTTGCTGTATTTCAGCTTGTCCAGCAGGAACTCCATCGCATCCTGGGTGCCCATCGGGTTCAGAATGCGGCGCAGCACCCACATCTTCGACAGCGTGCCGCGGTCCACCAGCAGCTCCTCCTTCCGCGTGCCCGACTTCAGGATGTCGATGGCCGGGAAGGTGCGCTTGTCGGACAGCTTGCGGTCCAGCACGATCTCGCTGTTGCCGGTGCCCTTGAACTCTTCGAAGATCACCTCGTCCATGCGGCTGCCGGTGTCGATCAGCGCGGTCGCGATGATGGTGAGCGAACCGCCCTCCTCGATGTTGCGCGCCGCGCCGAAGAAGCGCTTGGGCCGCTGCAGGGCGTTCGCGTCCACGCCGCCCGTCAGCACCTTGCCCGAGGAGGGCACCACCGAGTTGTAGGCGCGCCCCAGCCGCGTGATGGAGTCGAGCAGGATCACCACGTCGCGCTTGTGCTCGACGAGGCGCTTGGCCTTCTCCAGCACCATCTCCGTCACCTGCACGTGGCGCGTGGCGGGCTCGTCGAAGGTGCTCGCCACCACCTCGCCGCGCACGGTGCGGGCCATGTCCGTCACCTCCTCCGGCCGCTCGTCGATGAGCAGCACCATGAGGAAGACCTCGGGGTTGTTGGCGGTGATGGACTTGGCGATGTTCTGCAGCATCACCGTCTTGCCGGTGCGCGGCGGCGCCACGATCAGCGCGCGCTGGCCCATGCCGATGGGCGCGATGAGGTCTATGACGCGGTGCGTCATGTCCTTCATCGGGCCCTTGGCGACGCTCTCCACCTCCGGGTTCTCCATCTTGAGCCGGCGGTTGGGGTAGAGGGGCGTCAGGTTGTCGAAGTTGATGCGGTGGCGAAGCGCCTCGGGCGGCTCGAAGTTCACCGCGTTGATCTTGAGCATGGCGAAATAGCGCTCGCCGTCCTTCGGCGCGCGGATCTGGCCCTCCACCGTGTCGCCGGTGCGCAGGCCGAAGCGGCGCACCTGGGCGGGGCTGACGTAGATGTCGTCCGGCCCGGGGAGGAAGTTCGCCTGGGGAGAGCGGAGGTAGCCGAAGCCGTCGGGCAGGATTTCCAGCGTGCCTTCGCCATAGATCGCCTGGTCGTTGTCGGCCAGGGTCTTGAGGATGGCGAACATCATGTCCTGCTTGCGCAGGGAGGAGGCGTTCTCGATCTGGAGCTCCTCGGCGAAGGCGAGGAGTTCGGGCGGCGATTTGGCCTTGAGCTCGGAGAGATGCATGGCGGGACGGTTCCGCAGGTGTTGGCGCGACGGGCCTGGAGGCGGGGTCCGGCAGGGCCGGCGGGGCCGCGTCTGCGCTGAGGAGAAGCCGGGGCGAGGCGCGCGCCGGCCCCGAACACCTAGGCGGCGCGCGGCCCCGCGTCAACGCCCGCCGGGCGGATCAGAAGGGCCGCACGATCACCATCGCGACGATGACGATCATCAGCAGCGTCGGCACCTCGTTCATGATGCGCCAGTGGCGCTCGGGGAAGCGGCGCTCGTCGCGCTCGAAGCCCCTGCGGTGCTTCGCCAGATACATGTGGAACCAGGTCATCCCCAGCACGCAGAGCAGCTTGGCGTGCCACCAGCCCTCGCCCCAGAAGCCCGCGGCCTGGGGGCTCATCAGCACCAGGATGGCGAAGAGCCAGGCGGCGATCATGGAGGGGTTCATGATGGCGCGCAGCAGCCGGCGCTCCATCAGCACGAATCGCGCGTGCTCGGCCCCGCCGCCGGGCGGGATCTGGCTGTGATAGACGTAGAGGCGCGGCAGGTAGAACAGCCCCGCCATCCAGGCCAGCACGGCCATGACGTGCAGCGCCTTGAACCAGGGATAGAGGGGGGCGAAGGCGTCCAGCGTCATCGCCGCGACTCTGGCGCGGCCGGGGCGGGCCGCCAAGGGTCCGCTGGCCTTCCCGCCGCGCCGGGATTAGAGGAGGGGCCATGGACGCCCCCCCCGCCCCGCGCCGCGCCGAGATCCACCGCCGCACCGCCGAGACGGACATCCGCGCGCGCCTCGCACTCGACGGCACGGGTCAGGCAGAGGTCGCCACCGGCATCGGCTTCCTCGACCACATGCTGGCCGCGCTGGCGCGGCATTCGCTGCTCGACATCGCGCTGACCGCCGATGGCGACCTGCACGTGGACTTCCACCACACCACGGAGGATTGCGGCATCGTGCTCGGCCAGGCGCTGCGCCAGGCGCTGGGCGAGAAGCGGGGCATCCGCCGCTACGGCCACGCCATCGTGCCGATGGACGAGGCGCTGGTGGAGTGCGCCCTGGACATCTCCGGCCGGCCGCTGCTCGCCTGGGACGTGGCGTTCCGGCGCGACAAGGTCGGCGCCATGGACACGGAGCTGTTCGAGGAGTTCTTCCGCGCCCTGGTGATGAACGCGGGGCTGACCTGCCACCTGACGCAGAAGGCGGGGACGAACGCGCACCATGTGGCCGAGGCCTGCTTCAAGGCCTTCGCGCGCGCCCTGCGCATGGCGGTGGAGACGGACCCGCGCGCGCCCGATTCCATCCCCTCCACCAAGGGCGCGCTGGAGGGGTGATGCGCGCCTACACGGTGCTCCTGCCGCCCGGCGCCGCGCGCGGATCGGTGCCGGCCACCGCCCCGCCGGCCGAGGCGGCGCGCCTGATCCCCGAGGGGTTCTCCTGGCTCGCCTTCCTGTTCGGGCCGCTCTGGCTCGCGGCGCATCGCTGCTGGGCGGCGGCGCTGGGGGCTTTCCTGGCCACGCTCTTCGTCCTGGTGCTGCCCGCGCCGGTGGACGGGCCGGCGCTGCTCGGCCTGCATCTGCTGCTCGGCTTCCACGGCCATGACCTGCGGCGCTGGACGCTGACGCGCCGCGGCTGGCGGCTGGCGCATGTGGCGCTGGCGGCGGGCGAGGAGGCGGCGCTGGCGCGGGTGCTGGCGGCGGAGCCGCGGCTCGCGCCGCTCTTCGCGGGGCCGCGCGCATGATCGTCGCGGTGGTGGACCCCGGCTCGGGCAACCTCGCCTCGGTGCGGCGGGCCATCGAGCGCGCCTCGGGCGGGGCGGCGCGGGTGGAGATCGCCCATGAGCCCGAGACGCTGCGCCGGGCCGAGCGCATCGTGCTGCCCGGCCAGGGCGCCTTCGCCGCCTGCCGCGCCGGGCTGGATGCGCTGGAGGGCATGGTGGCCGCGCTCTATGACCGGGTGCGGGTGCATGGCGTCCCCTTCCTCGGCGTCTGCGTCGGGATGCAGTTGCTGGCCGAGCGCGGGCTGGAGCATGGGGTCACCCCCGGCCTCGCCTGGCTGCCGGGCGAGGTCGCGCCCATGGACCCGCGCGGGCCGGACGGCGCGCCGCTGCCCCTTCCGCAGATGGGCTGGAACGCGCTGGACTTCGCCCCCGGCGCGCATCCCTTCCTGGAGGGGCTCGAGCCAGGGGACCAGGCCTATTTCGTCCATTCCTACGCCTGGCGCGGCGCGGCCCCGGGCGATGTGATCGCCACCACCGACTATGGCGGGCCGGTGGTCGCGATCCTGGCGCGCGACAACATCCTGGCCACCCAGTTCCATGTCGAGAAGAGCGGGCCGGTGGGGCTGCGCATGCTCGCCAACTTCCTGCGCTGGCGGCCATGAGCGGCGGCGCCGTGCATGACCTCGCGGTGGAGCGGGTGGAGAACACCCTCGCCCCGCACGACCTCGCGAGCCTGTGCGACGCCACCAACGCCGCCATCCTGGACGGCGGCGGCTTCGGCTGGCTGGAGGTGCAGAGCCGGCAGACGCTGGAGCGGCACTTCACCAACCTGATGCTGCTGCCCGAGCGGGAGTTCTTCCTCGCCCGGCTGGATGGCGAGGTGGTGGGCAGCGCGCAGCTCATCCGCCCGCCGCGCAACAACGAGGCGCAGGCCTTCTCGGCGCAGCTCGCCCACGCCTTCATCGCGCCCTATGCGCGCGGCTACGGGCTGGCGCGGCTGCTTGTGCGGCATGTGGAGGCGCGCGCGGCGGCCATGGGCATCCGCGTCATCAACCTCGACGTGCGCGCGACGCAGACCAGCGCCATCGCGCTGTTCGAGGCGCTGGGCTACATCCGCTGGGGCACCCATCCCGCCTATGCGCGCGTGGACGGGCAGACCGTGGCGGGCCACTTCTACTACCGCGTGCTGGAGGTGCCGGGCGGACGGCCCACCGCCGCCGCGCTGGGGCGCATCGGATGAGCTTCACCCTCTACCCCGCCATCGATCTCAAGGCCGGCCAGGTGGTGCGCCTCAGGCGCGGCGAGATGGCGGAGGCCACCGTCTATGCCGAGGATCCGGCCGAGCAGGCGCGCGCCTTCGCCGCCCAGGGCTTCCAGTGGCTGCATGTGGTGGACCTCGACGGCGCCTTCGCCGGCCGCCCGGCCAACGCACAGGCGGTGGCGCGCATCGTGGACGCCGTCTCCCTGCCCATCCAGCTCGGCGGCGGCATTCGCAGCATCGAGACGGTGGAGGCCTGGCTGGAGGGGGGGGTGAGCCGCGTCATCCTCGGCTCGGCGGCGGTGAAGAACCCGCCCCTGGTGCGCCAGGCCTGCCGCGCCTTCCCCGGCCGGATCGCGGTGGGCATCGACGCGCGCAGCGGGCTGGTGGCCACCGAGGGCTGGGCCGAGACCAGCACCCTCTCGGCGCGCGACCTCGCGCTGCGGCTGGAGGATGCCGGGGCGGCGGCCATCATCTACACCGACATCGAGCGCGACGGCATGCTCTCCGGCGTGAACCTGGAGGCGACGCGCGCGCTGGCCGAGGCGCTGGCCACGCCGGTCATCGCCTCGGGCGGCATCGCGGGCCTCGAGGATCTGGCGGCGCTGAAGGCCGCCGCGGCCTCGGGCATCGCGGGGGCCATCCTGGGCCGCTCGCTCTACGAGGGGCGGATCGAGGCCGCGGCGGCGCTGAAGCTCGCCGCCGCGTGACGGTCACTTGCGGGGACGGGCGAAACTCCCCATAGCCTAGCGCCCCGGCGGACCCTTCCGCCTGGACGAGCGCGAAGGTTGTCGGGTCTTGCTCGCTCTGCGGATCATTCCCTGCCTGGACGTGAAGGATGGGCGCGTCGTCAAGGGCGTGAACTTCGTCTCGCTGCGCGACGCGGGCGATCCGGTGGAGCAGGCGCGCGCCTATGACGCGCAAGGGGCGGACGAGATCACCTTCCTCGACATCGCCGCCAGCCACGAGAACCGCGACACGATGCTCGACGTGGTGGCGCGCACCGCCGCCGAGGTGTTCATCCCGCTGACCGTGGGGGGCGGCGTGCGCAGCGTGGAGGATGTGCGCCGCCTGCTGCTGGCCGGGGCCGACAAGGCGAGCATCAACAGCGCCGCCGTGGCCGAGCCCGAGCTGGTGCGCCGCGCCGCCGAGGCCTTCGGCAGCCAGTGCATCGTCGTGGCGGTGGACGCGAAGCGGGTGGGCGAGGGCCGCTGGGAGGTGTTCACCCATGGCGGCCGCCGCCCCACCGGGCTGGACGCGCTGGCCTGGGCCGAGCGCGTGGCCGCGCTGGGGGCGGGGGAAATCCTGCTCACCTCCATGGACCGCGACGGCACGAAGCAGGGCTTCGATCTCGAGCTGCTGCGCGCGGTGACGCGGCGCGTGCGCGTGCCGGTCATCGCCTCGGGCGGCGTCGGTTCGTTAAGCCATTTCGTGGAGGGTGCGGCGGCCGGGGCCACGGGACTGCTGGCGGCCAGCGTGTTCCACGACGGCGTGTTCCGCATCCAGCAGGCGAAGGATGCGCTGGCGGCGGCGGGCTGGCCCGTGCGCCGCGTGCGGGAGATGGCGTGATGGCGAAGACGTTGAAGGCCGGCAAGGCCGCGAAGAAGAAGGCCGCGAAGCTGCCGCTGCCCGCGGGGGTGCCGGCCCTTCCCATCGCGCCGCCCAAGGCGGTGCGCAAGGCCGAGGCCGCGCATCTCGCCCCCTTCGAGCCGCCCAGCGACGGCGACGCCAGGGTGCTCGATCGGCTGTGGGAGACGATCGAATCCCGCCGCCTGGCCGGGGATGCGGCCGCCTCGCACTCCGCACGGCTGCTCGCGCGCGGCACGCCCAAGGTAGCGCAGAAGCTGGGCGAGGAGGCGGTGGAGCTGGTGATCGAGGCGGTGGCGCGCAACCGCCCCGCCACGGTCAGCGAGGCCGCCGACGTGCTCTACCACCTCATGGTGGTGCTGGTGGACGCGGGCATCCGCCCCGAGGAGGTCTGGGCCGAGCTGCGCCGGCGCGAGGGCGTCTCCGGCATCGTCGAGAAGGCCTCCCGCCCCCGCCCCAAGGCGCTGCTGGCGCTGGCGCAGACCACCAAGCTGCCCTGACGGCCCGGGCTGTGGCAGGATCGGGGGCGAGAGTCTCCCCGAGGAGTGCCCATGCCCGTCTCCGGCCTGCCGCCTTATGACCCGAACAATGTCTTCGCGCGCATCCTGCGCGGAGAGATCCCCTCCAAGCGCGTCTTCGAGGACGAATGGGCGTTGGCCTTCCACGACATCGCGCCGCAGGCGCCGGTGCATGTGCTGGTGATCCCGAAGGGCCCCTATGTCTCCGCCGCCGATTTCCACGCCGAGGCGAGCGAGGCCGAGATCGCGGGCTTCTGGCGCGCGGTGAACCGGGTGGCGAAGCAGCTCGGCCTCGATGAGCCGGGGCACCGGCTGCTGGCGAATGTGGGGCCGGATTCGGGGCAGGAGGTGCCGCACTTCCACGTCCACATCCTGGCGGGCCGGCCGCTCGGCCCCATGCTTGCCCGGGTCTGAGCCGCGTGGCCGACCCCGCCGCGGAGGCCCGCGCCGCGCTGGAGGCGGCGGGCCAGCTTCCCGACGCCGAGCTCGACATCGCCGCCGTGGCGCTGCAGTTCGCGCGCATCGACGCCCCCGAGGCCGACTGGCGCGCCGGCACGGCCGAGCTCTCGCTGATCGCGCGCGAGGCGGTGGAGCTGGCCCTGGCCGACCCCGCCGCCGATGCCGGCGACGCCGAGCGCCGCCGCGCCGCCCTGGCCGGGCTGCTGCACGAGCGCATGGGCTTCGCGGGCGACCGCGAACGCTACGACGACCTGAACAACGCCAACCTCATCCGCGTGCTGGAGCGGCGCAAGGGCCTGCCCGTGGCGCTCGGCATCCTCTGGCTGCACGCCGCCGAGGCGGCGGGCTGGGCGGCGCGGGGCGTGGACTTCCCGGGGCATTTCCTCATCGGGCTCGACCACGCGCGCGGCATGCTGCTGGTGGATGTCTTCGCCGGCGGCGCGCCGCTGGCCGCGCCGGAGCTGCGCGCGCTGATCAAGCGCGTGGAGGGCCCCCGCGCGGAGCTGCGCCCGGGCCTGGTCGCGCCGATGACGAAGCGCGCGGTGCTGCTGCGGCTGCAGAACAACATCAAGCTGCGCCGCCTGCGCGCCGGCGACATCGAGGGCGCGCTGGCCTGCGCGCAGGACATGCTGCGCCTCGCCCCCGACCATGCGGGGCTGTGGCGCGAGGCGGGGCTGATGCTGCAGCGGCTGGACCGCATCGCCGCCGCGCTGCACAGCCTGGATCGCGCGCTCGCGCTGGAGCCGGAGGGCGAGGGCGCGGCGCGGCTGCGCGGGCTGATGGAGGAGCTGCGGAACCGGCTGAACTGATACGGGCGGAGGCGCTCAGCGCCCCGCATCCTCCGGCACATAGACCGCGCCCTCGAGCAGCGTCACCGGCACCGCCTCCAGCGCATCGCCCATGCAGGGCCCGGAGACGCATTCGCCATCCTCCACCCGGAAGCGCGCGCCATGGGCGGAGCAGACGATCATCTCGCGCTTGCGGTCCAGGAAGCGGTCGGGCACGGGCTCGAGCGGCAGCCCGATATGCGGGCAGGAATTCACATAGGCGAAGACGCGCCCGCCGCGCCGCACGGCGAAGAGGCCGGTGAAGCCGCCCGGCGGGGCGGGAAAGCCGCGCGCCCCGCCGTCCGGAATCTCCTCCAGCCGGCACAGCAGCCTGAGGCCGCGCGTCAGATCCCCGCCATCTCGCACAGCACGCTCCAGTGTTCGGGGCTGATGGGCATGACCGAGAGCCGCGACTGGCGCACCAGCGCGATCCCCTCGAGCCGCGGTTCGGCCTTGATGGCGGCGAGGCTGACGGGGCGCGCCACCGGCTTCACAGCGCGCACGTCCACCGCCACCCAGCGGCCCGTCTCGTCCGTCGGGTCGGGGTAGGCGGGGCGCACCACCTCCACCACGCCCACGATCTCCTTGCCGATGTTGGAGTGGTAGAAGAAGGCGAGGTCGCCCACCGCCATGCCGCGCAGAACCTTCGCCGCCTGGGCGTTGCGCACGCCCGTCCAGGGCTCGACGCCGTTGCGCACCTGGTCCTCCCAGGAGAACACGTCGGGCTCCGACTTGACGAGGTAGTGCTGCGGCATGGTTGCGAGGGATTCGCACATCCGCGCGCGCTTGGCCACAGCGGGATTCGTTGCGTGGGCGCAGCCGTTTCCTTGCGATGGGCATGCTTCAAGTCGGCGGCGGCGCACCCTAATGTGGGGGCGTGGAACCCGTCGCACCTCCCTCGGGCGCGCCCCCCGCGGGCAGCGCCCTGCACCGCTTCGCCAATCCCGGCCGCTTCCTGCGGCTGACGGAGAACTGGCTGCCCTGGCTCTCCGGCGCGGCGCTGCTTGTGCTCGGCTCCGGCGCGGTCTGGGGCCTGCTGCTCGCGCCGCCCGACTGGCAGCAGGGCGAGACGGTGCGCATCATGTTCGTCCATGTGCCCATGGCCTGGCTGGCCATGGGGGGCTATCTCGGCCTCGCCGTCCTCTCGTTCATGTCGCTGGTCTGGCGGCACCCGCTCGCGGACCTCACGGCGCGGGAACTCGCGCCGGTGGGGGCGGCGGTGACGGCGCTGTGCCTCGTCACCGGCAGCCTCTGGGGGCGGCCCATGTGGGGGACTTGGTGGGTGTGGGACGCGCGGCTGACCAGCGTGCTGGTGCTGTTCTTCCTGTGGCTGGGGCATGTGGCGCTGGTGCGCGCCTTCGACGACCCGGAGCGCGGGGCGCGCATGGGCGCGATCCTGGCGCTGGTGGGGGTGGTGAACCTGCCCATCGTGAAGTTCTCGGTGGACTGGTGGAACACGCTGCACCAGCCCGCGAGCGTGACGCGGCTGGACGCGCCGGGGATGCATGTGGACATCCTCTACCCGCTGCTGTGGTGCACGCTGGGCTTCTCGCTCGCCTTCATGGCGGTGGTATTGGCCGCGACGCGGGCGGCGGTGAT